>JAITJT010000140.1 GCA_031278795.1 Deltaproteobacteria bacterium
TTTTTTCCAACTTTATCCACAGAATGTATTATCTCGTCATAGGTCAGACGCAAAACTCTGTAATCTGTTATCATAAGTAGATAATCTCTGTGACGGTCATCTCCAAAGGCCGGGTTTTTCGCGTGATAGCGGTAGCTGTCCACCTCCACAACCAGTTTTCCTTCTTCCCACAGAAGATCCGCGATAATGTTTGTTCCGTCTTTGGTGGTAAGAGGTGAATTGAAGGTGAAAAGATCTCTTAGAACCGGATCGCCTTGGATATAGTCATAGAGCTTGAGCTCGGCGGGACTTCTGGGGTGGGGTGCCCCTATAATGTCTGGAAAAGGACGCGAACCCTGGCCTGTATGAGTTTTTCCGTCTCCATACTCAACCTCATCCGCAACCCAATCCTCATCCTCAAGCACATCTTCAAGCACATCTTCATTCTCATTTACTAGATGTTTTGTGTTGCCATTTTCAAAAATATCCTGTTTCTTTTTCTTTTTCTTAGGGGTTTTAGTTTTTTCTGCTTTTCCTTGCCATCCTGTTACCAACTCCGAGTGAGAAATTGTCCTCTTGTTGTACATGATTGAAATAAGGTCAGGATGATTTTTGAGTATGTCGGGAATATATACGGTAATTTTCATGGTACTGTGCGCCAGTAACCACATGATAGCTCTCGCAAAGCCGTTAAAGTTTCTTTTGACGTCTATAGCTTTATTGTTTATATATATTATTAGTCTTTTTCTCCGTCTGGCTGTAAGCAGTTCCAGTTGGTTCAAATGAATCTCGTCCGAGAATTCTTTTGTAAGCTGGATATTCTCGCCCCGGATTTTGTATTCTTCCATTTTCCTGAACCACAGCTGATTTATTTCCGGATGGGTATTTATGTATTGTTCCAGCTTGAGATAGTGATTTTCCGGAGGGATATCAGGCATTGCTTTCCGCTGGCGGTTCCCGATTGTCACATTATACCAGTAAGGATAAAGTTTGTTTGCATACCCCTCAAACGCGTGCAGTATATCGTGAATGGAGGCTTTCGCGGAAATGTCGTTAATCCTGGCAATCATCACCGAGCCATCACCTGGTGGTTTCAACTTTTCCGGCATCCATCTTTTGTATGGATATATTACGGTTGAAACTATTCTTTTATCTTTATCCACTGGGTTTCACTTTTATAAAAAATATTATTTTAGCTTTTTTTAATACTTAAATTGAAACTATTGTTTGTGTGAACATTTTAATTTATTATTAGAAGATAGCTGTATTCTTACTTTATTTGGTAATTATAAATTCCGTTATTATGATCTTTTTTCAAAATATTTCTTCACTGATGTTTAAATATATTACGGAAATAATCAAAGTAAACATTGCCTTTTCTTATATTTTAATCTCTCCTTATACGTTAAATTTTATCCTTTCTTTAAAATTTATTTTTTGTAATTTCGTTTATTTTTTGTCTTTATCGCTCTCTTGATCTTCCGTTTTAAGAGATGCCTTCCTTTTCTTTTGCCTTTCCCTGCGCGCTAGGAGCGCTTCACCTGGATCCTTTTCGCAGCCCCTCAGGGTTGGCTCATAGTATACCCTCGATTCAAGCTCTTTGGGCAGGTGTTCTTGGTCTATCTCGGCGTTGTCAAAGTTATGGGCGTATTGATAGCCCTTACCATAGCCCAGATCCTTCATGAGGTCGGTGGGGGCGTTTCTGATGTGGAGGGGTACGGCTAGAGCCCCAAAATCCCTGGCATCCTTTCTGGCTTTGGCGAAGGCGATGTAGATTGAGTTGGACTTGGGCGCGAGCGCCAGGTGTACGGCCAGCTGGGCGAGGGCCAGATCTCCTTCAGGTGATCCTAGGAGCCGGTAGCTCTCCAGGGCCGCTATCCCAACGGTCAAGGATGTAGGATCGGCCAAACCCACATCCTCTGAGGCGAATCTTATCATGCGCCGGAGAAGATACACTGGATCCTCACCACCTTCCAGCATCCTGGATAGCCAGTAGAGGGCCCCGTCCGGGTCGCTGTCCCTTAGGGACTTGTGGAGGGCCGAGATGAGGTTGTAGTGCTCCTCTCCGCCTTTGTCGTAACGCCAGGCCTTCTTCTGCACCGCCTCGGAGATTATGTCCTCGCTTATGATTCTTGTGCCGTCGCTCTCAATAGGCGCGATGGATGAGGAGAGCTCCAGGGCGTTTAGGAGCGAGCGGGCATCTCCTCCGGAGCTCATGATGAGAAACTCCCTGGCCTTATCATCTATTTGGAGCTTATAGGACCCCAGGCCGCGCGTGGTGTCAGATAGGGCTAGATCTATTATCTCCGAGAGCTCATTGGAGCTAAGGGGCTCTAAGACTAGTACCCTAGCCCTAGAGATGAGGGCGGGTATTATCTCAAAGGAGGGGTTTTCCGTGGTTGCGCCAATTAGGGTTATGAGCCCGCTTTCCACGTGAGGGAGGAAGGCGTCCTGTTGGGCCTTGTTGAAGCGGTGGATCTCATCCACAAAGAGAACCGTGGGACGGTTCCCCAGCCTGCGGCTGGCCTTGGCTTGGCTGACCACGTCCCGGACGTCCTTTATGCCCGAAAGCACCGCCGAGAACTCCACAAAGTCCGCGTTGGCCTTTTTGGTGAGAAGCCTAGCGAGGCTGGTCTTACCCACCCCGGGAGGCCCCCAGAGGATGAGAGAGGCCACCTGGCCCCTCTCATAGAGGAGCCTCAGGAGCTTGCCCTCGCCCAGCAAGTGCTTTTGCCCGATGAAATCTGAGAGATCCTTGGGCCTCAGGCGCTGGGCCAGGGGTGTGAATGCCGGGTAGGTGGATTGGCCTTCACTCATGGGAGCCCTCGTCCTTGGTGGCTGTGGGTGGTCCTTGCCAGCAGCCCTGGGGAAGGCCTTTGGGATCGCTTAGCCTTTTGTAGAGGTCGGATACCTGCCGGATTAGTTCAGCCATGGAGCCGTCGTTGTTTATGACTATGTTGGCGTGGCGGAGTTTATCCGTGATAGTTAGCTGGTTTTGGAGGATCTTTTTGGCGTCCCTCTGGGAGAGCTCCGGGTTTCTAAATAGCAGCCTCTTTACCTGGGTGGAGGGGGAGGCGAAGGAGAGGATTACGGGCGAAAATAGGCTCTGGAGATTGGCCTCATAGAGCAGGGGTATGTCTATCACGGTGAGGGAGTTGTCACCAAACTTCTTAAGCTCCTCCAGCATGCGCCTCCAGGTGAAGGGATGGACTATGGCCTCCAGCTCCAGCCTTAGGTTTTTGTCCTTAAAGATCTTCTTGGCTATGAAGGGGCGGTTGAGCTCATCGTCCGGTAGCTTGGCCTTGGGCCCGAAGAGCCTAAGGGTCATCTCCCAGGTGGGGCTTTGGGGTTTCAAGGCCTCCCTAGAAAGTAGGTCAAAATCTATGATTTTAGCCCCAAAGGCCTCCATGAGGGCCGCCACCGTGGACTTTCCGGAGGCTATGCCTCCGGTCAAGGCGGCCCTCACCTTCATGGGGGCGCTTTTAAGGAGTCCCTCCGGGTCCAGGGCCCACTTGGGGGGAGGGGGGTCCTTGGGTCTGGGTTCAAGCCTTAGGGGTTCTGGGGTTTTGCTTTTGCTCAAAGCTACCTCTGGAGCGCTGCCTTAGGCAGCTTTTTTTTGCTTTTAACTTGCTTCTTAGCCAAGTAGCTGGGGAAGGACCTCGAAAAACTCCCCCGGGCTCTTCAAGACTACCCTGGCCCCGGCATTTTTTATTATTTCCGCTGATCTAAAACCCCAGGAGACGCCTACGGGGATGCAGCCGGCGTTGATGGCGGTGTACATGTCGGTGTCACTATCTCCAAAGTAGAAGACCATCTTGGGTTCCCTCATAAGGAGCCGGCACAGCTCCAGGGCCCCCTTGGGGTCCGGCTTGTAGGGGTAGCTCTCCTGGGCGCCTATTATGGCCTTGAATACCCCTGGGTAGTAGTGGCCAACCACCTGGAGGGCGTTTTGGTGGTCCTTGTTGGTGAGCACCCCCAGGGGGAGCTTGAGGTCCTTGAGGGTGTTAAGGAGCTCGGGCATGCCCGGATAGGGCTTGCTGTGGTCTGTCTGGTGCTGGTCGTAGTCCTTGATGAACTGATCCCTTAGGGCGAGGACGTACTTTTCGTCCCTTTTCCCCTCCGGAAGCGCAGCCTCGCTTAGGCGGGTGATGCCGCTTCCCACCATGGCCCTATACTCCTCCACCGTGTGCTCCGGAAAACCCAGGTTGGATAGCGCCATATTTAAGCTGAAGGCTAGATCCTCCAGGGTGTCCACTATGGTGCCGTCCAGGTCGAAGATGGCACCGAAATTGAAGATGTTCGCGGGAGGGATGTGTGGCATCTGTTGTTTCTTCCCTTTAAAGCTCTAGGCTTTCAAGCATTTTTATTAGAGTTTCTTAGACGATTCACTTAACAAGGTTAACAGAAAACCACTTCTAAATGAAGGGCAGAGCTCTAGATCACGATTATTAAAACGGCTCTGGAAGGCCCTTGGAGGGCTCTCCAAGGACTTGGGGAGGGAAAATTTTTCCCTTAAGTTTTTAGCTAAAGCTGCTTCCAAAGAGAGCTTTAATGGAAAAATCAGTCTTTGGTGAGCTGAAAAAGGAGGGAGAGCTTTATGGGGAAGGGAGGTAGAAAGGGGAGAGGGGGCTTATTGCCCTTGGGAATTCCAGGGCTTTAGGCCCTGTTTTTAGCTAAAACTCAAGCTATGTCTTAGGAAAAATGGCCTCCATCTTGCATTTATTCTTGCGGGCAGGTGGAGTGCCTCTTCCTGGGGGCACTTTCTCTAAATGGAAGCCCTAAAAAGAGCCCACCGCCTCTCTAAGACCCTCTCTACAAGGAGAAAAAAAAATGCGAGAAAGTGAGATTGACAAGGCCGTAAGCGGGAACCCCGGCGTGGTCCTGGACGAGCTTTTGGTGACTGAAGAGACCCCGGAGACGATTAACCACGTCAAGGAAGGGGAGAGGCTCTTCAACAGCGGCGATTTGGAGGGCGCCGTGGAGATGTTCAGACAGGCCATAGAGGAGTGCCCAGGGAATTTTCACGCCTTGAATAACCTAGCCGTGGTGGCCATCACCAGGCAAGAGTACCAGAAGGCCTTGGGCTATCTCCGCTCGGCAATTGAGCTCAAACCTGATTTCCTGGAGGGCCGCTTCAATCTAGCCGAGCTCTACGGGCTTTTGGAGAAGTGGAGCAAGGCCGCCAAGGAGTTTCAGGCCATATTGGAGTTTAAACCCGACGATCTGCCCACCATCAAGCGCCTGGCCCACGTCTACGTGAAGATGGGCGAGTTGGAGAAGGCCAAGAAGATCCTGGACGGCTCCGGTAACCTGGGCGCCATGAAGGCCTTCATAAACTCACTGTGGCTGGGCATAAAGTTCTACTCCATGGCCGAGGGCCTCTCCACTAGGGATCGCCTGGAAAAGCTCATGTTCGCGGTCTTGAACCTCATAGACGGCCAGGACGGGAGGAGCCTGGTCTACCGCCTGGTAGCGACCGATCCGGACAGCGGCCAGGAGCTGGTTTTACAAAACCTCTCGGAGAACTTCTACTACCAGGAATCCTCTGAGCTTGGAGACGCGACTGCCGATAAGGATAAAGAGGAGCTAATTCTAACCATTGGCGACCACGACGACTGGAAGCTCTTCCACAGCGCCTTAAAGGCCGAGATGCAGGCCGAGGGCGGCTGCCTGGGTGACTACACCCAGACCAAGAAGGTCTTCCGCAACCATCCGGAATTGAAAAAATACGACCTCAACCTCACCTTGAAGTATTTCCAGGCCAACGTGGGCCCCTGCGACTGCCACGTCTTAAGAGCCGTTTTGGTCTAAATAGCAAGGCTTATAAAGCTTTTGGAAGCTAATCTGGAGTTTTAGCCTAACATTTCTCGCTATTTGGCTCTTAGATTTAGTTTTAGCTTATATAGCAACTTATCTATTAGCTTCTTGGTTTTAGCTTCTTATCTTTTAGCTTCTTGGTTTTTAGCTTCTTGGTTTTAAGCTTCTTGGTTTTTAGATGTGTGGCTTAGCGCTAATAAATTCTTAATTTAGCTTATCCATTTAGGAAAGCCCAAGCGCACTATTTAAGCGCTTGCATATTATCTCCCGCCTTAAGCGGGATTATAGAAGGATATCCATGGCATTCAATCCCAATCAGCTTTTAAACAACCCATCCGCGCTCATGGCTTTAAGGGGCGCCAAGGGCCAAAAGAAAGAGGAGGGGGAGAGCGTTCAGAAGATAGCTCCGCCCCCCTTCAACCAGGGCCTCTATAAGGACGCCTTCAGCCGCCTAGGGCTCCTCCACATAGCCAACGTGGCGGACCTTGGCTGCGGGGCGGGCAATTTCACCTCCGTCATGGTGGAGAAGAACCAGCGGCCGGAGGTATACATTGGCGTGGACCAGAGCCACACCCAGATCCAGATAGCCAAGCAGGCCTATCCTGGCTGGCATTTCGTCTACGGCGACTTCAACGCCGCCTACGTGCGCCAGGAGTACGAGCGCTTCGAGGCCTATCTACTCTTAAACGTCCTAGACACAATCGAAGACGACTTGGGCTTCCTGGAGGGAATCACCAGCGGCAAATACCTGGTCTTCTCCTACCCCAAGGCCGAAAGGGAAGGCTCTCTGCGCTTTTTCCCGGACAACTACAGCATGCGCGACCGCTACTCGGCCCTTCTTAACATAAGAACCATAGGCACTTTCCGCGGCGACAATGAGGAATACGGCATGGTCGCGGCCGTGAAATGGTAAATAGCCGTGACTCTCTCCCCCAAAAAGGCAATGCAGTCCGCCCGCATAAGGGATCTCTCAGATAGTTTGGACCTGGAGATCCTCTCCCACTATTATATGCGCAAGGAGGTCAAGGACGTCTCCCACTTCGTGGGAGGTACCCGCGCCATCCTGGCGCGGGCTAAGGAAAGTTCTAAAAGCGCGCTCATTGTCTGCGCGGTTAACTTCATTAGCGAGCGTATTAAGGAGATGAGGCCGGACATTCCCATAATAATTCCAAGGCTAGACACCTTGTGCCCCCTTAGCGAGAAGGCGGATCTCTCGCTACTTGAGGAACTTAGGAGGCGCTCTCCCCATAGCCTGATACTAGCCGGCTTAAAGACCGCCAAAGACGTGAAGGATCACTGTGATAAAATCCTCAAGGTAGAAGAGATTCCCTCGTCCTACGTGGATCACCCCAAGCGAGACGTCCTGGTGCTTCCCACCCTGGAGGGCCCGGGCGGAAGGGTTAAGGAGAGCCTAAGGGATCTCGCCCCCAAGTGCATGGTGCACGCCCAGGTGGAGTACTCTGAGGTGATGGAACTAATCCGGGAGCACCCCCGGGCCCAGGTTCTCTCCAACTCGCTAGCCACTGACGCGGTGAAGGGTCTCTCGGACTTCATAGGGGACACGGACGATCTCTTCCACTACGTGGAGAGCTGCGGAAGCCAAGAGTATATCGTGGTAAGCGAATGGGGCCTCATAGAGAGCTTAAGCGAGAGTTTTCCCGGGAAAAAATTTTACGAACTCCAAACAGAGATGTTCTGTCCCAACATGAAGCTCACCAACCTCAAGGACATACTTTCCGCCCTGGAGGCCCAGGGCCTCTCCGGGCACCTTGTAAGAGCATCGTTTGACAGAGACGGAGACAGAAGAATTTATGATCTATCTAGATAACGCGGCCACCTCCTTTCCCAAGCCCGAGCAGGTGGTGGAGGCCGTGACCAAGGCCTTACTAGCGCCAGCCTCTCCAGGGCGGAGCGGGCACCGCCCCGCCCTGGAGGCATCTAGGGTAATATTTAGAGCCAGAAAGAAAATAGCCACCCTCTTCGGGCTTAAGGGCCCGGAGCGGGTGGTATTCACCCAAAACATCACCTGGGCCATTAATTTGGCCGTGAGTGGTCTTAGCTTCCAAGAAGGAGACGAGATAATAAGCACCTCTTTGGAGCACAACTCCACGGCCAGGCCCCTAAAGCTCCTCCATGACCATAGCCATATCCTCTGGAAGACCCTCCACCCGCAAGTGAGTGGGATAATAGAGGCGAAGGACATCCTTCCCCTCTTAAATGACAAGGTCAAGCTGGTGGTTTTGAACCACGCCTCCAACGTGACGGGCGCCATCACCCCGGTTAAAGAGATTAAGAAACTTATAGGTGATATCCCCCTCCTTCTGGACACGGCGCAGAGCGCCGGCTCTTACCCCATGGAGGACGCGAGCGACTACGCGGACATCATCACCTTCACCGGCCACAAGGGGCTCTTGGGCCCCACGGGAACCGGTGGGCTCTGGGTGCGGGAGGGAATCGAGCTCAGGCCCCTGGCGGTGGGCGGCTCCGGATCCAACTCCGAGAGCCTGGAGCACCCCAAGTTTCTCCCCGATGCCCTGGAGGCCGGTACCCTCAACACCCATGGTCTCGCTGGCTTGAATGCCGGCGTGGGCTATGTGCTCGAGCGCGGCGTGGAAAACATTAGAGCCCACGAGATGGAGCTAACCAACATTTTCCTAAAAGAGGTGGAGACTATTCCAGGCCTTAAGGTGATAGGGCCAGCTTTAGGAATAGAAGAGAGGGTCGCGACCATTTCCATCACCCTGGAGGGCTACTCCTCGTCAGACTTAGGGAGGCTCTTGGAAGAGAGGTATGGTATCATGATCAGATGCGGACTCCACTGCTCGCCCATGGCCCACGAGACCCAAGGGACCTACCCGGCCGGAGCCTCCAGGTTCTCCTTCGGGGTCTTCAACACCAAAGAGCACGCGCACGCTGCCGCGAGCGCGCTTAAGGAGCTCGCTCTCGCCAGACGAGGCGAATCCCAGGCTTTGTGAAGGTGTGTATGGAGTCTACGAGAGGCGAAATCATCCTGGTGTTCTCATCCAACACCAGGATTCTTTTAGCTGAGGAGCTCCTGGAAGAACTGGAATTGCCCTTCATCCTGGTTCCCGTGCCCAAGGAGGTAAACCCCAACTGCGGACTGGCCATAAGCTTCAAGGAAGAGGATAGGAATCTCATAATGCCCGCTCTGGACAAGGGGGACCTCTGGCCTCAGTCCAGCTACATCCGGAGGGGGGAAGAGTTTGGGGACTATCCACTCTTAAGAGAGGATAATAATACAGCCGTGGATTAAGCGCGATAAACCCTGATCGAGCGGTGGGTTTTTTTTGATTGCTTGGGTAAAAGGGAAGCGCTATTTGCTTCTTGAGAGGCAATAACTAATGCCGCATTGCCACTTTGAGCGTGTTTTGCGCGTTCTTGAGAGTCTTGATTTAACGCTATATAACTAGCTAAATCGTAGGCATTTAATACACCTAAATCTTTTCGCGTTTTTTTCTCTCTAAAAATCTCCAGCACAAGCTTGGAATGGGGTTTTTAAAGGGATTCTTTTTGTTTTATCCTCAAGCTTAGCATTGGCATTAAAGCGTGTAGTTATATGAATAATTAGCGTTTTCTTGGACGCAGAAGAGTTACAAAAATAAGAAAAAAAAGAGTGGATTTAGGGCTTTTTTAGTCCAGAGTCCTCGCGCTGCAGTTCTGAGATAACGCACCAATCTTTGTTTTCCCAATTACGGTTCTTCGCTCTAACGAAGCGATTTTCCA
>JAITJT010000211.1 GCA_031278795.1 Deltaproteobacteria bacterium
ACTTTCCTCATGCATGGAGGAAAGAATGGCCCGAAAGGGTAGACTCAGGCCAATCTCTTGGTCTTCTATCTTTAGTGCCTCATCCACGTACTCCGGAAGGCAATCTATGAGCCCACAAAGGGCGTTCTGGGAGTCCCTTTGCCCCAAAGGCACACTTTTGGAGGCGGAGAGCGCCTGGTTTTCCACCAAGGACCACAGGAAGGCCTCAAGTAAGTCTCTTAGGTCATCCTCTTCCAGGCCCAAGGCCCCGGCGAATATGGCGGTTGCGGCAATGTATCCTGGATTAGATAATCCTTCGGGCTTAAAAAAACCTTTGGCTAGCTTTAAGGAATTAACAAGCCTCATAATGGCCGCACCCAAATCCACTTCCTCCACATGGAGTTCATTGGTTTCCCTCAGGGCAAGGGCTATTTGGTTCCAGTGGGAGAGGGCCTCAATATCTCTATTAAGAACCGATATAAAGCATCTTCTTAAGAGAGGTAGCTCTGTTTTCACGTAGCTAAGTGATATTAGGCCTTTAAGATAGATGGAGAGGCTCTCTCCATTAGTTATCTCGCCAAAAGATACAAAGGACTCGCAGCCTGAGGAAAAGGAGTAGGCCCCTATGGGCCGCTGGGGCCCGGTTAAAAAGAGGAGCTTAGATAGCTTATGTGTCTTACTCATGTATTAGCCCCTCCCTAAAAAGCTTAAATAGCCTTCCCATAATCCAAATTTATTTTAATGTGTATGTACAAAGGCGCCCGGAGCGGGGTTGAAGGGAGAGAGTATCTCTTCCACCTCTAGTCCCATGGATTTAACCAGGGCCAGGGCCACCGGGTTCTGGATGAACCTCAAAGACCCGTCCTCCTCAATTTCCAGAGGCAGGTGCTGGTTTCCCAGATAGTAGGCCGCCTTAATCATGTCCAGGGGCCTTTGGGATTTAGCCACTATGAGCCTCTCATCTTTGGCCCTGATGACTAGAGGCACAGCGTCTTGGTCTAAAAAGAGATCCCCATCATTTATGAAGCTTCCCCTGGGAGCTAGGAGCTTAGCCTGGCTACCGTCCGGAAGGAAGATAAGCTGCCTGGACTTGCGCCTGGCATCGTGGTCTAGCTCGAGTGTCATGCTATGCTCCGGAGATGCCCCCCTAGTTAGTCTAAATACCCTCATGGCTTCACTTAAAAGAGGAAGTAGCGCTGGGCCATGGGAAGGGTCTTGGCGGGCTGGGAGACTGCCGGAACACCGTCCACCTTCACCACGTAGGTCTGGGGGTCCACCTCTATGGTGGGGGTCAGATCGTTTAGGACCATGTCCTTTTTACCCAAGCCCCGGGTGTCGCTTACGGGCTTAAGATGGCGGCTCACGCCGCGCGCCTTCAGAACTGAGTCAATCCCCATGTCCAAAGAGGCCTTGGAGACGAAGGTAACACTGTTATATGCCCCGCAGCCGCCGTAGGCGCCAAACATGTATCTAAAGTGAGAGGGCTGGGGGGTGGGAATGGATGCGTTGATGTCCCCCATGGGGGAAAGGGCTATGGCCCCTCCCTTAAATACCAGATGGGGTTTTACCCCAAAGAAGGCTGGTTTCCACAGAACCAAGTCAGCGAGTTTTCCGGGTTCAATGGATCCTATGAGGTAGTCGAGGCCGTGGGTTATGGCCGGGTTGATGGTGTACTTGGCTAGATAGCGCTTGATGCGGTAGTTATCATTGTTTTCGTCTTTGATAAGCGCGCCTCTTTCTCCCTTCATCTTATGGGCCGTCTGCCAGGTGCGGATTATTACCTCACCCACCCTTCCCATGGCCTGGGAGTCAGAGGAGAGCATGGAGATTATCCCTAGGTCGTGGAGCACGTCCTCGGCGGCTATGGTCTCCTTCCTGATCCTGGAGTCCGCGAAGGCCACGTCCTCCGGGATGGCCGGGTTCAGGTGATGGCAGACCATGAGCATGTCCAGGTGCTCATCCACGGTGTTAATGGTAAAGGGCCTGGTGGGGTTGGTGGAGGATGGAAGCACGTTGGGGAAGGCCGCGATCTTTATGATGTCCGGAGCGTGTCCGCCTCCGGCACCCTCGGTGTGGTAGGTGTGGATGGTGCGGCCCTTAAAGGCCGCGATAGTGTCCTCCACGAAACCAGCCTCGTTTAAGGTATCCGTGTGGATAGCCACCTGCACCCCGTAGTCGTCAGCTACACTTAGGCAGTTGTCTATGGCCTGGGGGGTGCTCCCCCAGTCCTCATGGAGCTTTAAGCCCATGGCCCCGGCCTCTATCTGCTCAATTAGTGATCCTGGAAGAGATGCGTTTCCCTTCCCCAGAAACCCAAAATTGAGGGGGAGATTATTGGTGGCCAAGATCATCTGGGAGAGGTGCCAGGCACCCGGGGTGCAGGTGGTGGCGTTGGTGCCCGTGGCCGGCCCGGTTCCCCCACCCACCATGGTAGTGACACCTGAACAAAGCGCTTCTAAGCACTGCTGGGGCGAGATGAAGTGCACGTGGGTGTCAATGCCACCGGCTGTTAACAATAGCCCCTCTCCAGCCACTATCTCGGTACCCGGGCCAATTATTATGTCCACCTCGTCCTGGACGTCCGGGTTTCCCGCCTTACCCAGAGCCGCGATATAGCCGTCTTTGATTCCCACGTCGCATTTGATTATGGAGTCGGTGTTCATGACCACGGCGTTGGTGATGACAGTGTCCACAGATAGCCTTCTTCCTTCCTGGCTCTGGCCCATGCCGTCCCTTATGACCTTCCCGCCCCCAAAGGTAACCTCCTCTCCTGGAAGCGTGAAGTCCTTCTCCACCTCCAGGAAGAGCTCGGTGTCAGCCAGTCTCACCTTGTCTCCCACCGTGGGCCCGTAGAGCTCGGCGTAGGTAGCGCGTTTAACAAACATGGCAAATCACCTCATTCTTCCTCTTATCGTCAAGGTCACCCATCACCAAGCCCCTAAAACCAAATACCCTACGCCTACCGCCGTAGGAGACCAGCTCAACTACCCTCAACTGCCCCGGCTCGAAGCGCACCGAGGTTCCAGGCAAAATATTTAACCTCTTCCCGTAGGCCAGCTTGCGGTCGAACTCCAGCCCCTTGTTGGTCTCAAAGAAATGAAAGTGAGAGCCCACCTGGATAGGCCTATCCGCCGTGTTTTTCACCTGGATACTCTTTACCTCGGCATCCTGGTTGATCTCTATGTCCCCATCCAACAGTATGTATTCCCCGGGTATCATAAATCCCCCAAATAAGTTTCTCTCCATGAAGGCCTGAAAATGCCTTGTATATTAAAAAGATAGCGTAAAAGTATTAAAAGTGGCTAAAACATAAGAGCTATTGAAACAATCACCATAGATGTAGCGATAACATAATCTTTATGGAAACAATCCCTCAGGTGATGGGATCGTGGACAGTCACCAGCTTGGTTCCGTCCGGAAAGCTTGCCTCCACCTGAACCTCGCGGACCATCTCGGGCACGCCCTCCATCACGTCTTGGCGTCCCAGGATGCCCTTGGCAGCCCCCATCAGCTCCGCGACACTCTTTCCCTCCCTGGCCCCTTCCAGGATAAAAAGGCTAATGTAGGCCACGGCCTCCGGGTAGTTGAGCTTGAGGCCCTTGAGCTTCCTGCGCTCGGCCAATAACCCTGCCGTGAAGAGGAGGAGTTTGTCTTTTTCCCTAGGTGTTAGATCCAT
>JAITJT010000233.1 GCA_031278795.1 Deltaproteobacteria bacterium
ATGATCGAGTAAATTCCAGACATAATCTTCTCGATACAAAAATATACGCAGTTCGGAGTATTCGTTGAAGCTAAAAAAATTGGAAGCATGGTGCCATGACATAAGGGTATATTCCTCTAGAAATCTATTCCTTTTTTGGCGGGTATACCGGAATGGTAGGCATGCTTTATTTCATTCATTTCGGTGACGGTGTTGGCCAGTTCGATAATTTCCGGTGGGCATCCCCTGCCGGTCAGTATCAGGCTCAATTTTTCGGGTTTTCCTTTGATGAACTCGACCATTTCCGGAATGGGAATGAGGCCCTTGTCGAGAGCGATGTTTATCTCGTCTAGGACCAAGAGATCCTTTTCCTGGCTCAGTTTGCGAGCCAGTTCCATGCCCTCCTTGGCTTTGGCGGCGTCCTCGTTGGAGGGGTCGTCCTTGAGGAAACCAAGGCCTATGCGGGCGTAATGGAGGCTTTCCGGGTGCTCTTGCGCGTATTTTTCCAAAAATTTGCTCTCTCCCGAGGGAGCCGATTTTATGAACTGAATAAATCCCGCGGAGTGCCCCTGTCCCAGGGCCCTAATCAAGGTGCCCAGGGAGGCGGTGGTCTTCCCCTTGCCCTTACCGGTGTTAACCAGCACAAGTCCTTTTCCAGCCATTATAACCTCCAAGTCTCATCATATTTTTTGGCTATTGACTTCACATTAAATTAAAAGCATTATAGCAAATTATGGCAAAACCGACAGCGATTTATCCAAGTGTCCGGGTTTTGGCGACCAAAAGACTCCTTGTTGAGGGAAATTATTCATGTGTGGCATTATAGGTATCTTAAGCAAAAAAAACAACGTTGTGCCCAATATTTTAGAGGGTCTCAAACTCCTGGAGTACCGTGGCTACGATTCGGCCGGCATAGCTGTCCTTGACTCGGAGGGCAAGATCGCCCGCCTAAGATCCTCCGGAAAACTGAGCACCCTGGAAAAGAGGCTGGAGACAAGCCCCCTTTCCGGAAGAACCGCCATAGGCCACACCCGCTGGGCCACGCATGGGGCCGCCACCGAGGCCAACGCCCATCCCCACGCCACGGAAAAAGTGGCGATGATCCACAACGGCATAATTGAAAACTACCAAGAGATAAAGACAGAGCTTGAGAGCCTGGGACACGTTTTCGAGAGTCAAACCGACAGTGAGGTGGCCGTTAGGCTGGTGAGCCAAAAACTTGACGAGGGGCTGACACCCGAGGAGGCGACCGAGGCCGTGTTGAAGCGCCTGGAAGGCGCTTTCGCCCTGGTCTTCCTCTTCGCCCACGAGCCGGATCTATTAATTGGAGCCAGAAGGGGCTCGCCTCTGGCCATAGGCTACGGAGACGACTCCGTCTGCCTAGGTTCAGATGCCCTGGCCGTGGGGCCTTTAAGCAACAAAATATCCTACCTGGATGACGACGACTGGGTAACGGTGAGGGGCTCCAATGTGATAATTAAAACTGGAGCTGGCGAGGTGGTGAGCCGCCCGGTCAAGAACCTGGATCCGGTCTTCCGCTTCAACCTAGGGAAAAGCGGCTATCAGCACTTCATGCAAAAGGAGATATTCGAGCAGCCCCAGGTTACGGGCGACACCCTGAAAACCCTTCTGGAGCCCTCTGGCGGGAAACTAACGCTTCCTGAGGCCATTCCCTTTGATATAGCTAGGGCCACGAGGTTCAATATAGTCGCCTGCGGCACCTCATATTACGCCGCTATGGTGGGGAAATACTGGATAGAGAAGCTCGCCAGGATTCCGGTGGACATCGACGTGGCTTCAGAGTTCCGCTACCGCAACCCGGTCTTAAGCCCGGGCTCGGTTTCCATCTTTATCTCCCAGTCAGGTGAGACGGCCGACACCTTGGCCGCCTTGCGCTTCTGCAAGGCGGCTGGCCAACACATTCTAAGTATAGTTAACGTCAAGGAGAGCAGCATAGACCGGGAGTCGGACGCTAGTTTGCTCACCATGGCGGGCCCGGAGTTCGGGGTGGCCTCCACCAAGGCCTTCACGGCCCAGCTGACACTTCTGGCGGCCATAGCCATCAATCTGGCCAGTAAAAACGGCCTACTCGCATCTAGCGAGGAGAGCCGACTGATTAGGCTTCTCCTGGAGGCACCGGCTATAATGGCCGAGATTTTAAGCCGCAGTGAGGAGATAAGCCAAATATCCAAGGACATCCTCTCGGTTTCCCGGGATGTCCTCTTCATAGGCCGGGGCTCAAGCTATCCCATAGCCCTGGAAGGGGCTCTGAAGCTAAAGGAGATATCCTACATCCACGCCGAGGGCTACGCGGCCGGTGAGATTAAACACGGGCCCATCGCCCTGGTGGACAAGGACGTGCCGGTAATAGTCCTCGCTCCCACCAATGAGCTCTTCCCCAAGATAGTTTCCAACCTGGAGGAGGTGAGCGCCCGGGAGGGGCAGATAGTCTTCATAGGGGATTCCAAGGGCTATGAGAAGATCAAATCAAAACTAGCGGCCAGCCTGGTCGTGCAACCATTGGATCCATTTATAGTGCCTCTTGTCTATGCCATTCCGGTGCAGCTCTTAGCCTATCATACTGCCGTATTTAAAGGAACAGACGCGGATCAGCCCAGAAACTTGGCGAAAAGCGTCACTGTGGAGTAATAGTATCTATAAATTTTTAATTTAACTATACATAGTAAATAATTCAAGCAATTTACTTAAACTGTATTAAATTGCTTAGATTGTTAAGATGGCTAAGATAGCTAAGATGGCTAAGATAGCTAAGATGGCTAAGATGCCTAAGATGGCTAAGATGTCTAAGATGGCTAAGATGCCTAAGATGGCTAAGATAGCTAAGATAGCTAAGATAGCTTAGTTTCTTACATTGCCTTGATTGCTTAGATTGTAGCTAATAACAGAGCGCTAAATACATCTGCTTCTTTTCTCATTTTTATTGACGCAGTAGCAATACACTAGCGCTACTCATTCTCTTGTATTTTTTTTCAATACTCTTATAATGTGGGAGTTCTTGTTCAAAAATCCGCCTCTACCTCCGCTTCCATGCCCTTCCTCCTATCAAATCTAGTATCAAGGAGTACGCCCCAGGCGTTAATGATGAGTTCCAAACTTCTTTACGAAGGTAAAGCCAAGAAGATCTATGAAACTGACAACCCGTCAGAGCTTCTGGTCTATTACAAAGACGACGCCACGGCCTTTAATGGCGAGAAAAAAGGCCAAATAAACTCTAAAGGCCTATTAAATAACGCAATTAGCACTCTTTTCTTTCAATTGCTAGAGAAAGAGGGCATTTCTACTCATTTTATAAAGAACATTGATGAGCGCTCCATGCTGGTGAAGGCTCTCACCATAATTCCTCTGGAGGTTGTGGTTCGGAACATCGCGGCCGGAAGCCTCTCCAAGCGCATAGGTCTTCCCGAAGGGCAGATGCTCAAAGAGCCCATTGTGGAGTTTTATTACAAAGACGACGCATTGGGCGATCCATTGATTAATGAGTACCACGTGGCTATTTTAGGTGCTGCTAGCCCGGAAGAGTTGAAAGAGTTGGCCGAGACAGGGCTTAAGATCAATTCAATCCTCTATAAATACCTGCTTACGCGCAAGGTAAAACTGGTGGATTTCAAGCTGGAATTCGGGAAAACCAAGGACGGGACCATCCTCCTGGGCGACGAGATATCGCCCGACACCTGCCGTTTCTGGGACTCTGACACCAATGAAAAACTGGACAAGGATCGCTTCCGTCGGGACTTGGGTCAGGTGGAAGAGGCCTACCAAGAAATGTACAAACGTCTAAAAGGATAAAAAGCAAAATGAAATTCAAGGCAACTGTGCGGGTAGTGCTGAAGCCTAGCGTGCTTGACCCGCAAGGCATAGCTTTAGAGCGGGCGCTGAAGAGCATGGGCGGCGAATCCGTGAGCTCAGTCAGGGTGGGAAAGATTATTGAGATCATCCTGGATGGTTCCAATGAGTCGGAAATCAAGGACCTGGTCAACAAGTGGGCTGACCAGCTCCTGGCCAACCCCAACATGGAGACCTACAGTCTCGAACTGGTGCATGTCCATGAAGCTTAAAGCAGCGGTAGTAGTCTTCCCCGGTTCCAACTGCGATCAGGACTGCGTCCGCGCCTGGGAGTTTGTGACCGGTGGAAAGGCGAAACTAATCTGGCACAAGACCAGCAAGATTGATGATTTTGACGTGGTCATACTTCCCGGAGGTTTCTCCTTCGGGGATTACCTGCGCTCCGGGGCTATCGCCAGGTTCTCTCCCATCATGGGCGAGGTGCAGCGCCTGGCGGAACAGGGAAAGCTCATACTTGGCATCTGCAACGGTTTTCAGATATTAACCGAGGCCGGTCTGCTTCCAGGGTCCCTCATCCGCAACAAGGGGCTCAAGTATATCTGCAAAGACGTATACGTACGGGTGGAAAACAACAACACCCCCTTCACCAAGTGCTACAAGGACGGCCAAGTTCTGCGCATCCCCATCTCCCACGGTGAAGGCAATTATACCATTCCAATTCCGGAGCTGAGAAAACTGCAAGACACGGGAAGAATAGTCCTTCGCTACTCCAACATGGACGGAACCATACTACCCAACACCGCACCCAACGGATCTGTTGACAACATAGCTGGAATAATAAACGAAGAAGGTAATGTCCTGGGAATAATGCCCCATCCTGAACGCGTCTCGGACAAGCAGCTGGGAGGCGTGGATGGTACGCAGTTCTGGGTATCCATAGTAGAAACTCTTAGGGTCAAAGGCATCATGATATGAGTGAAGCTCAAGAAGACAAATGGTCAGAACACGGTCTCACTAAGGAAGAATACTCACGTCTTCTGAAAATCCTGGGACGCCAGCCAAATTACCTTGAGCTCGCCCTCTTTGGCATCATGTGGTCTGAGCACTGCTGCTACAAGCACTCCAAAGAGCAGCTGAAGAAGCTCCCCACCGAGGCGCACTTTGTTATTCAAGGCCCGGGCGAGAACGCTGGAATAGTGGACGTGGGCGAAGGCGTGGGCGTGGTCTTTAAGATTGAGAGCCACAACCATCCATCAGCCATAGAACCTTACCAGGGTGCAGCCACCGGCGTGGGCGGTATTATCCGCGACATCTTCACCATGGGCGCAAGACCCGTGGCTATCTTGGACAGCCTCCGCTTTGGCCTTCCCCAGGATCACAAGACCAAGAGCCTGGTAAACGGTGTGGTCTCAGGTATTGGCGGCTACGGCAACTGCATGGGCATTCCCACCGTGGGCGGAGAGACCTTTTTCCACCCGGCATACGCTGGAAATCCGCTAATAAACGCCATGTGCGTGGGTTTTGTGGACACGCGGAAGATCTTTAAAGGCACGGCCACGGGCGTGGGAAACCTGGTGCTTCTGGTTGGATCGAGAACTGGCCGGGACGGCATCAAAGGCGCTAGCTTTGCCTCAGTGGAGCTCAGCGACAGCGACCCGGACAAGCGCCACAACGTTCAGGTGGGCGATCCCTTCATGGAGAAGCTGGTGATGGAGGCGACTCTGGAGATACTGGAGAACGGTCTGGCCGTGGGCGTTCAGGACCTGGGCGCCGCGGGTTTAACCTGCTCGGGATGCGAGATGGCTAGCCGCGGTAGATCCGGTATCGCCCTGGATCTGGACTTAGTTCCGCTCAGAGAAGAAGGCCTCGCTGACTGGGAGATAATGTTATCGGAGTCCCAGGAACGCATGCTCATGGTCATAAAGCCTGAAAACCTAGACGCTGTTAAATCCATCTGCGACAAGTGGGACGTGCCCTGCACGGCCATAGGTCAGGTGACGGATGACGACTGTTTCGTGCTTCGTCGAGGTGAAAAGGTTTTAGCTATCATTCCCTCCATCTTTTTAACCGAGAAGGCCCCGGTCTACTCTCCGCCCATGGAGGAACCAGCGAGCTACCAGCCGCTAAAAAAGGTGGACGTCTCATTAGCCGCCCAACAAAAAGATTTGCTAACGCTTTTCAAAAGGTTAGTAGCCTCGCCCAACATAGCGGCCAAGGAATGGATCTATGAGCAGTACGACACCACAGTGGGTATAAACACGGTGCTGGGCCCCGCCGGGGACGCCTGTGTCATGAGAATTCCAGGCACCAGGAAAGGGCTAGCCATCACCTGCGACTGCAACAGCCGCTTTGTGATGTTGGATCCCTACTGGGGCACGGCCATCGCCGTGGCCGAGGCCGCGCTCAACATAGCGGTTACCGGCGCCAAGCCCATGGCCATAACCAACTGTTTGAATTTTGGAAGCCCGGAAAATCCAGAGGTCTTCTGGCAGTTCTCCAAGGCCGTGGACGGCCTGGCCGAGGCCGCTAAACGCCTGGATACCCCCATAACCGGCGGTAACGTGAGTTTCTACAACGAATACGACGGCTATCCGGTCTACCCCACCCCAGTCATTGGCATGATTGGCGTAATTGACGACGTAGACAACAAGAACTCCCACTTTTTCAAAAACCCGGGCGATCATGTCATCATGATAGGGCGCTCCTTAGAGGAGTTTGGCGGATCGGAAGTGCATTATCTCCTAACCGGCCGGGACGAGGGCCACGTGCCCTTTTTGAACCTGGACATGGCGGCTAGGATTAACGCCTTCCTCTGCGACTGCACAAAACTCCACTATCTGGAGTCGGCGCATAACATCTCTGAAGGCGGTCTGGCTGTGGCCTTGTTGGAGGCCTGCTCAACTAGGCATTTGGGAATAAATCTGGAATGGAACGACAACATATCAGCGGCGGCTTCCTTTTTTGGCGAGGCCCAGTTACGGGTCATCGTCTCAGTATCCCCTGAGAAGTTGGAAGATTTCATGAAATACCTCTTCGACTTCAATCTTTCTTATCTATCACTGGGAAAGGTTACCGCTGACAATCGTTTCGTCTTGAGGTACAACAACACAGTGACCCTGGAAACCAACTTAGACGAGCTCAAGACTATTTGGCTTACTTCTTTGCAAAAACAGGTGGAGATCTAATCCCATCAAAGGTTTTATAATTTAAGATGAACAATTCTTCTGACGCGAATCATGAAACAAGCCGCTTTGTTCCCAATCGCTGGCACGAGGAGTGCGGGATTTTCGGCATCTTCGCCCCGGGTAAACCGGTGGGCGACCTTTGCTATCTAGGACTCTTCGCGCTCCAGCACCGCGGCCAGGAAAGCGCGGGCATATCGGTCACCAACGGCCTGCATATAGATACGGTTAAGGGCATGGGGCTCATGAGTGTGGCCTTTCGGGAAAGCCGCCCTACCCTTGATGGTCACGCGGCCATTGGTCATGTTCGCTACTCCACCACGGGCGCCAGCCACCACTCCAATATCCATCCCATATTCGCCTACTCCAGAGACGGCTTTATAGGTCTTGGGCACAACGGCAATCTCACCAACGCCGATGAGCTCAAAGCTAAGATGATTGACCAAGGCGTCAAGTTTCAGACCACAACCGATAGTGAAGTTATTTTAAATCTCATCGCGCTTTCCAAGGAGCCCGATCTGGTAGCGCGTATAGAGCAAAGCCTTTTGCAGGTTACTGGCGCTTTCAGCCTAGTTATCATGACTCCTGACAAACTAATTGGCGTGCGCGACCCCTCTGGCTACAGACCCCTCTGTCTTGGTAAAATACCAGGAGGTGGTCTCGCCATATCATCTGAAAGCTGCGGACTCGATGCCGTCAAAGCTGAGCTCATAAGGGAAGTTGAGCCAGGCGAGATGCTAATCATTGATAAGAACGGCTATGAGTCCAGGATCTACAAAAAATCAGAGCTCCACACGGCTTGCGTCTTTGAGTACATCTACTTCGCCAGGCCCGATAGCGTCATGAGCGGCCTCAGCGTCTGGAAGACCAGGTTCCGCCTTGGTCAGCAGCTGGCCAAAGAGTTCAAACACACGGCGGATCTGGTCATGCCGGTGCCTGACACGGGCATCACCGCGGCCTTGGGCTTCAGCGAGGAAAGCGGCCTCCCCTACACCGAGGGCCTCATCAAGAACCGCTATGTGGGGAGAAGCTTCATCATGCCCGAGCAACTCTCCCGGGAGGCCACCGTGGAGATGAAGCTCAATCCCATAAGAACTAATCTTGTGGATAAAAAGGTGGTGCTTATTGATGACTCCATTGTAAGAGGCACCACCAGCGCTAAAATTATCTCACTACTTAGGAAAGCCGGAGCCAAGGAGGTGCACCTCTGCGTCTCCTCACCTCCCATCACCCACCCTTGCTATTACGGTATAGACACCTCCATCCGCAAAGAGCTAATTGCCGCGGTGAAAAGTGTTTCTGAGATTCAGGAATTTTTAAAACTCGACAGCCTCCATTACCTCTCCAAACAGGGGCTCTTGGACGCTGTAAATGATCCCTCTCAATGTGAAAGCTGTATGGAATGTTTCACCTAATTAATCTAATTGCATTATATATATAATAAAATTATTAGATTTAGCATTTTTAGAGATTAACATCCGTATTACTACTATAATTATACCACAATTCCTAAAATAACTGCGAGGATTTATGAACAAAACTCAGCTTATCGAAGCCATGTACAGGCGAATGTCATCCTCCAGCAAAACCTTTAAAACCTATCGCACCAATCAGATGGTGGTGGATCGTTTTTTTGAAATTATCCACGATGGAATCTTGGCCGACCAAAGAATCGTAATTCGTGGTTTCGGAGTATTCGTCGTAAAAAATTACCGCTCTTACATGGGCCGAGACCCCAGGACTGGTGAGCAGGTGCTGGTGGACTCCAAGAGATTGCCCTTTTTTAAACCTGGCAAACATCTCAAGAAAACCGTGGACATTATGGAATAGTCGCCTTATAAATTGTCTTAAGTTTATCCTTCCAGTGGTCGATAAGGATATAGCCTTAACAGAGATTTCAGGAATAGAGATCTCATTTTTCTACCATGGAGGGTTGGATGAATATCAACAACGCCGCCAACAGTCTTCCAGGCTACCTGGCGCTTACCCTTCTTGAGAGCCAACAGAAACAAACGGAGCTCGCCATGAAAACAATGCAGATTGTCGCGCAGCAGCAGATGGCTTATCAGCAGCAGCAGACAGCACTTTTCGCGGTGGCTCTAATGACTGGCATTGGCAGCAAGTTGGATATTGTCGTGTAGTCTGAATTCAGAAGACCTAAAAAATTGAGGGGAGATTTGAGTCTAGACCCAGATCTCCCCTCTCTTATAAGTCGGCCAAGGAATAATTCCGCCGGCTTTTTTATTTTACGGCTGCTCTTTTATTTTTTGAGTTTCGGCCCCAAAATAGCTAGAGCCATGGCGGCGGCCACAGAGGCGTTTAGCGATTCAGCGCTTTTACGCATGGGAATCATGAGTCTTTTTTCTTTCGGGAAAAATTCATCCAAGCCTGGCCCCTCGATTCCTATGACTAGATTTAAGCCTTTTTCCGGAGGCTCGAAGCTGTAGATGTCTTCCCCCTTAGCTGATAGGGCGTATAGATTAGGCACATTGGCGGCCGCTAACTCGGAAAGCGCTGGGCCCTTGGTGATATCCGTGTGAAAGCTCAAAGGGCCAGAGGCCCTAAGCGCTTTGGGATGATAGGGGTTCCCAGCCTCTTTAAGGAGCACGACGCTTACGCCTAGCGCCCCGCATGTCCTTATGATGCTTCCCACGTTAGCGGGATCCTGGAAGGGCACAAATAGCCTGATGGCCTCACTTTGGGAGCTTAAATCCACCGCTTTTATTTCAGGCGTCTTAACCAAGAGTATTGGCGGTCCGGTGCCAAATATGTCTATAAGCGGAAAGATCTCTGGACGGAGCAAGATTATCTCCCACTCTATGGGAACTTTAAAATCACTTATATCACTTAGCTTTTTGGCGATTATGCCTTTTACTATCTCTGGAAGACTTAGGCGCAACTCCATTACCATTTTTCTTCCGAATACAAGACACTCGCCTGTTTTTTTGATATTCTTACCTAGCGTTAGGCTAGTGAAAGCCTTAAACCGGCTATTGGCAATACTAGCAATCTCAGTTATTTTAGGCATATCTCGTTTATAATAGATTAATTTTTTGTTATCAGTCTTATCTTCTTTACTTAGCTGAATAATCCATCGTTTACTTTTTCCACCATCGATACTGTATG
Source organism: Deltaproteobacteria bacterium (assembly GCA_031278795.1). Next base: position 10,092 of record JAITJT010000233.1, read on the forward strand.
AATATTTTTTCAGTTGCGAAAACATTTTATAGCAATCCAACTTTTTCGCGTTCTTCAATTCCTCTTCCACATTGGGTCCCTTCATCATATAAAGCTCATTGCCAGCTCTTAAGATTGACGCGCAGAGCGAAAGCGTCTCTGGTAATGGCAGAAAATCCCTCGTGACAATCCCATCTAATGGTCTGTCGAAGTTTTCTGTCACCTTGTGAGGATATAATTCTACATTGTCCAGGTTCAAGAGATTTATGACTTCGTCAAGGAAAGTTAGGCGTTTTAAGCGGGGTTCAGCTAACAGGAGTTGGAGTTTTGGTTTTCTAATGGCCAAGGGAAGACCCGGAAAGCCCGCTCCGCTCCCAAGGTCCATAAAAATGCCACTACCATCCTTGATAAACTCTCCCAGTATGGAGGAATCAATGTAGTGCTTTCTTATTATAGAGCTAGATGAGTCTATCCTGGTGAGATCCAGCTCCTTATTTTTGCTAAGGAGCAGCTGGTCAAGCTGACTAAACTTTGTCAGTTCGTCCGAGCTTAGATCGAGCCCCGCCTTTTTAAACTCATCGTAAATTTCAGCTGTACGTTCCTTGGACATTTAAGAACCATTGGAGTAAAAGATTGTAGTACTTCAGAATATGCACGTTAAAAAAATGTAAAATTAGTATGAACTCTATGGAAGAACCTATAATCCTCTTTGAGGACAAACAGATCCTGGTCCTGAGAAAGCCCACCGGCTGGCTATCCCAGCCAGATGGCACCCAGAGACCGGATATCTATAATTGGGGCAGAAGCTACCTTAAGACCAGGTGGGAAAAACCAGGAGAGGCTTATCTGGGCATATGTCACCGCCTGGACAGGCAGGTGGCCGGACTTTTGGTCCTGGGAAAGACCTCCAAGGCCTCACGGAGGCTAGACCAGCAGTTCCTGGAGAGGACCACTCAAAAGATGTATCTAAGCCTCTCGGAGGGCACTCCTCCCGCCCCGTGCGGCACTTTGGACTACCCCATGGTAAGGAGAGAGAGGAAGACCAGAAAAGCGGAAGATGGAGAATCTTCAAAGCGCGCCGCGTTAAACTATAAACTCATTGAAACGGGCACAGTGAAGGGAAAGAAAGCATCTCTTATGGAAATTCAACTGATAACGGGCATGAGGCACCAGATCAGGGCGCAATTATCAGAGCTTGGTCTTCCTATAATTGGAGACACGCTCTATGGCGGCTCCCCTCCCCCGGAGGATTCTGAGCTCTCCATTGGGCTCTTCGCCAATGCCTTGAGCTTTGACCACCCTGTTACCCATGAGAGGCTCACCTTTGAATCTGAGCCTTGGTCCCAGTGGCCCTGGAAGCTGTGGAAGAGAGGTAATTAGTGATGCTTTGTGGTTCAGAAGGCGGCGTCAAGCTCTTTTTGGCCGCTTTAAGAAGCAAAAAGGTGAACCGGAACAACCTCACAAGGCTCACGGAGTGGTTTCAGAAAGCCGGCTCCCAAGAGGAGGTACTGGCTGATTTCCAGCTAAATAGTGAAAAGATCGAGGTTTTGCGAAACCTGGCAGCTCATGTGGACGGCTGGTACCCAATTTCGGACATTATACCTGAAAAAGACGCTAAAAACGTAAAAAACCTGCTCCAAGCGCTCCTTGAAGCAGGGCTGATCGGGGTCAAACCTTGGAAAAAACTCATGAACTTGAGTGACTCCGGGCGCTATATTTTAATTATGTGCGCAGAAAAAATTGAAAATACATCAAATACGGAGAAAGAGCGCGATGTTTAAAGCCCTGAAAAATATACCAAGAAGGGCCAAAATGGCAACATATTACTCATTATGTGGTATTGGTTCGTCTTTTAAGAAGGAAGAGGCCATTAAGCTTGAGACCGTTACGCTTGTTGTTTTAGTGATCGTCCTGTTTTTTGTCCCCTGGCCACTATGGAAAAAACTGGCCATGACGGCCAGCTATCTCCTTATTCCTCTAGTTGAGCTCATAAACTCGAGCATTGAGGATATCTGTGATTTGGTGACGACGGAGTACAATGAAAAGGTAAAAGACTCTAAAGATAAGGGATCAGCCGCGGTGTTAGTGGCCATGATCATCAATATAGTCGTGCTTGTGGCTCTGTGGAAAGCGCCCTGAGTTTTTTTTAGGAAAGCTACTCTTTTGGGATTTCAATCACTAGTTTCGTGTCAGTTACATCGATAGGTAGGCCTTCCGCCTGCATCTTCTTCTTGAGGAGCAAAAGGTTGGTGTTATAGGCCTCTCGGTTGGGATCAAGTTCCACCGCTCTGGTTAGATCCTTTAAGGCCTCCTCCTGCCTGTTTAGGACAGCTAAAGCCTGTCCCCTGAAAAAAACCGCCTGGGGATAATTGGGCCACTGGTTGAGGGCCCTGGTGAAGTCATAGACGGCCTCTAGGTGCTCACCTTTGTCTCTTTTTGCCTCCCCCCTCAGTAGGTAGGTGACAGCCCTTTGGCGGGCGGTGAGACCCCTGTGCCTGAGGGCCGTGGTGTAGATATTTATGGCTTCATCAAAATCACCTCGCCGGTGAGCCAGATAGCCGCTTTCAATAGTCTTTAGGATATTTGCATCATCGCTACTCGACTGAGCTGACAATTCTTCATTGAAAGCAAACAAAAATACTATCAGTATGGCAGATAGATAAAATGTAGCTTTAAAAATAAAGTTCAACATATATTCATCTCAATTGATAGTATGTATCTCTAACTATACTAAATAATATTAACAAGATAAAATAAACTGAGGTTGAGTGGCGAGCTAAGCCTCAGCCAATAAATTAGACTTCCTGTATCATTGTACTACACAGAGAAGAGCTTTCATTGTGTTTCAGTTTTGCAGAAATAAAAATTTAGGTCCAACATAAGGATTTATTTGGTATCTTTCTCTTTGTTTAGCAAATCTTCTTCAATTTCTTTAAACTTTTTTAATGAATCTCTAGTGCCGAACTCACGGTTATATTCCGCTTCAGAGCCATCAAAGGCCTTGGATTTCTGATAAGGGCTATAGGGCATAGTTTCGTTTTTTATGTTTAGTTTGTCATAAAACTGCCTTGATTTCTCGTAATCAAATCCCTTAAATTCGTTCTTTTGATGATCAACTGCTGAAGGGAGCTTAAAATCATCTGAAGGGTTTTTTTTCACAAAAGGATTTCCATCAACATGTGAGTAAGCGGAATCTTCAGCAAAACAGAGGGAAAGAGGGCAAAGAGAAAAAATGACTGCGCTTATTACTAGAATTTTAATGAAGTGCATAAGTTTGAACCTCTAACAGATCTTTTGGAAAGACTATATTTGATAGCTCACAAGATAAAGCAGATCTGTTAAATATGTATTTTAGTCTGAAAAGCTAATCTATTCAAGCTTTAAAACTAAAAGATAAGCGAAAGCATGTGAAGTGAATTTGCTATGAATACTACGGAATAATGTCTGGGAAGAAGCTCTCGAAAGGTTTTTTTATCAACTTTTAAAGTGGCGCAAAAAAAATTAAAATTATATCAACATAGGTAAGTAAAAATTAGTTTAACGAATATAGTGAGTATGAAAATTTATCTTTATAAAATATATGCACAAATTTTGATAAATAAAAACTTTTCATCTGAGGAATTTCAAGATTTAAAGAAAAAGACTTTACTTTATTTGATTGGTTAAACTGGTTATTAGAAGATATAAATTGCTTTAACTGGCTATTTGTTGCTATTAATGGTGAAATAATAAACCCTTCAGTAGTAACATTTGGATTCAATCGGAATGAATAATTTATGTCATCCTCTAGGGTAATTTCAATAAACAATGGCGTAATCTTATATATTAGAAGCATAAATTTGCCAAGCATAGTTTTATCAGAATAAATTTTGATAAATAGAGGATTTTCATAAGACGAGATATCAACTTTTTCGCCTATGTTTGCGGTTTTGCTCAATATTAACTTATCGTCTAAATTTAATGTTTGGAGATGGTCATTTTTTTGGAAAATTAAATAATCTTTGTATTCACCTTTCAAAGTATAATTAGCAATAATAAGAGGTAGGCTTGTAGTATCGTCCATAGTTGGAAAACGTATATCGACTGTTTCCATACGATAAAAAATATTGTCGGGAGCTTTCAATTCATCCAATAAATGCCCTTCATTTAACTTGGATAGTTGAGAGTTAAACACATTGATGCTTTGAAAAGCAGGACGCGGGTTCCATTTATTGTCAGATACTAATAGGTAAGTTTGTCTATTACGATATATATCGGTTGTACCTGGCAAAGTAGGTAATTCGTATTCATCTCTTATTGTTTGTAAGTTTGAAGCATACTTATTTGCAAAATACTTTGGATCCGTGATCCTTATATAAACGCCTTTTGCTTGTTGTATGATATTATTATAAGGGTTATAATCAAAAATGCTATATATAACTAATTGATTGAATAAAGCAAATATAATCAGGAACCCAGAAAGAAATAAAATGTTAAAGGACTTTAACTTATATAACAATGGTAGTAATAAAGCGAAGATTATTATTGAACTATAAAAGATACTAGTATGCGGATAATCGTTTCGTACAAAAGCTGCTTTAAAAACAAAAAATAATGTTATCGCAATAAAAATAATAGACAAAACTTTATAATTAAATGATAAATCTAATTCTCTAAAAAGAATATAAATAATGGCTGTTAAAAGAATTATTGTAACAATATCATTGTAAACATTTATATAAGAACTCATTATATCTGTGTACGCCGAACTGATACTAAATACATAATATATAAATGAAAAAATATTTAATAATTTTTGTCCAGCCACAAACCAAAAAAATGTAAAAGATAAACAATATGCCAAGGCGGTAATAATCAATAATTTATAACGATTGAACAGAAAAAACAAGATAAATAAACATACAATTGTAGCAAGTGATAAAGCAAAAAAAGTACCTTTAGATAAACTAATTAACCCTAAACAAGAAACCGAAAGAATCAGATAAAGTGGATTAATATTATTGTTAAGCATTAATTGTTTGAAAATAGTGGACAATATTAAAAAAGGTAATAGCAGGTATATGGCGTCAATATTGCTAAAACCTATTAATGGGATTGCGAAAATTAATAGTAAATATTTTTTCGGCAGATTCTTTGACAAAATTATTAGATTAGTAGTTATAATAACCGCGATAAATAACAATAACAGCAAAGTTAGCACATCAGAATATGGCGAAAAAAGATGGGTGTATAAAGTTGAATAAGGGCCAAATGAGTATACTATATCTTTTCCAAATTGATATTTAAGATGAGACAGTTCAGCCAAAGAAAAAGCGCCTGAAGAGTCAAGATCAGTAAATGGTATTACTGGATGATAATTTGCGATCGCCAATGAAACTACGAAAAATAATAGCATATAAACAATACATTTATATGTTTTAGAATACATAGAAATACTCCAAGCGCCAGTAATTATAATTTTTAAAAAATATTTAATATTTTTAGCGGAAAAAGGATGTTTACTTCTTAAATGAAAAAATAACTTGTGGAAAACGTACGTTTAGTTAAACCAATAAAAAAAAATAAAACCCAAAAAACCAATGTTTTCGGGCCTTTAGGAAAAGAAAATATATAGCGTTGTAGTTAGATGTTAATTGCTGTCGTTAACCTTGGTAATATTCGCTACTAGGATAAGGCCCTTGCCATCAGTAAAGTAATATGACTTTTTAGTGTCTACTATTATGGATTTAGGTAGTTTTCTGTCCAAAGAAGCTTTCTCTCCAAGACATATTGTCAGCGGCTGTGAAATATGTCTTAAAATATGTCTTAAATGTAAAAAAAGTAAGTGTTTTTTTGTAGTCTAAAAAAAACCATGTGACAGTCGGATCACCATATTATCAACGTTTTATTTAATTATTAGTGCTTTAAGACCTTATAAAACACAAGCTATGGTGCCGAAGATCGGGGTCGAACCGATATGAGTGTTAACTCGCGGGTTTTTGAGACCCGTGCGTCTACCAATTCCGCCACTTCGGCACTTTTTGATGGGGTGGGTAATGGGGCTCGAACCCACGGCCTCCAGGGCCACAACCTGGCGCTCTAACCAAACTGAGCTACACCCACCATGGAAGATGGCAAGTGTTTATATAGCGTAAATACAAAAACTTTTCAATAATTTTTTTTCGCTAAATAGTAGTAACATATCTAAATATGTCTAAATATATATAATTATTAATATATATGCTTTTTTATTAAATATAAATTTTTTTTTAAATAAAAAATAAACTATATTGTTAAATAGAAGCTGCTTTTAAAATTTGTGTATACTTTTATTTAATATTTTACCATGAGAAATCTGATCCATTCCGTGGGCAATTTTTTTTTAAAAATTATTTTTCTTTGAATTGAACGTTTTCTTTGATGATATGTGAAAATCAAAGTAAAAACAAGGCATTTGGCGATTTTTTTTTATTTATCGAAAACTGTTGAAATGCTTGACAAGATAATTTTTCATAAATATAATGCAATAAATTCGGATCAACAATTGTTCCAAAAAACTCTTTAAATAAGCTTGTAGAAAAAATTGTAGAATTGAATCAATTTAATTTTTAAAAATTGGTTCAAATTTCAAAAAAATTGTTTTCTCATAAAATCCTAGAAAAATGTATCTAAAATTCTTAACCTCCTACTTTTCACTAATAATATGAAGAAAAGCAAATACCAGTGAAATCAATTTATAATACCTTTTTCTACAATTAAAAGTTTAAATTTTTAAATTTCAATTTTTTTTAATTGCAAAATTGAAATTTTTTATGTCTAGCCGAAATTTTAATAATTACCTGCCCGGATACTCACTATCCAATCCTTAAATTTAAAATTATAAAACATCAAGCAATGTTAAAAATCAGTTAACACTAAGTGTTTGGCGGCATCTTTGTGCTTTGTTTAATGATTACAGCAATTTTTGTGTAAACAGTAACATTTTTAGTTATACCATTTTGGTAAAATTTGAATAATTAGCTACTACATTATTCAGTAAATTTTTTGATAAAGGGTTCTGATTGACTGAAATGATAACATCCGCAATATATTCCACTGGTCGTAAAGCCATTGTCATTATGACGAAACATCTCCAAAAAATTTCTTTTGAATCATCATAAATCACTTTCCAAATATAAAGGTGCACAATTCAATGGATTTGGTTTTTTTCAGGTTGAAAGAAAAGGGCTCGGAAAGTTAAAAAATACGAGAATCTCCCAATAGATTCATGATTTGGCCCAAATTAAAACTTTTTTTTGGTTAAAACTCATGAAATATATACTCTACGTTTCACTGATATTTAGTACAACGAATCTTGCCTTCTCAAGTCCAACAACTGATTTTTCTAGAAAGAAAGTATTGATGTCCATCGCCCGTGGCCTGAATTAACGGGAAAAAAATTGGTCTTAATAATGCCAACTTTTTTGATTCCTCAACTTTATTTGTTTATTGCATTTTTAGCTATTTTTTAGTTTTTCAAGTCTTATTGTTTTAAGTTGGAATAAAAGACCATCAACGTTCATTCTTGCCGTATTTTTTTATTTTCATTGTTTCAGTTTTATTTCCGCATTTAAGCAATGCTGCCAAAATACACTTATGGAGGTCTTTATGAACCGAAATGACTTGGTGAATGCCGTTGCACAATCTACTGGCCTCAAAGCCAAAGATGCGGACGACACAATCGTTAAAACCCTTTTCGAAATTATGAATTCAATCAGCAGGCATGAAGGCGTGGCCTTGATGGGATTTGGCTCTTTTCACGTGAAGAAAAAGGCCGCCCGGATAGGCAGAAATCCAAGGACTGGCGAAAACATTGAGATTCCCGCCAAGTACAGCATTTCCTTCAGGCCTGGGAAACTCATGAAAGAAATGGCTAACGCCTCGTCGACATCGAGGAGCTCCACTCTGGCCTTAGCACGGCCATCCCCGATGTTGGCTAGGAAAATAGCGCAGAAGTCGTCCCAAACGGCATCATGACGAAACACCTGGTCTAACTCGTTCCAAATTTTAGTTTTTTTAGTGTTTTGTTTTTGATGTTTGATTATTTTTTTACGAGTCACTATTCCCTTTGATTATCTCGTGTTTGGAACTGGAAAGACCTTATTTGATGCTGCCTTTTGATTTATTGTTTATAGTTAATTGTAATGAGTTTATTCTCTTTCTAGACATATCAACAAACAAAAATATATATTTGATTGTTGATCTTCAGTAATGCGGCACTAAACACCATGGTGCCGCATTTTTTTTAAGCATTTAATAAGCCACAAATACGCTAATCCCCGTAAAACTAGTTTTTACGGGGATTTTCACTTGGAAAGGCTCCTGATTTCGCCGCAAGCCTTGAGGGACTTGATAAATGCCTCATTCATAGATAAATTTTGGTCCTCCAGGAAAATATATCTATTTTTGTATCTATTTTTATATTTATTTTTACCATAAATCACGTAAAAAACATGAGACTCGAGTAGAGTCCATGAGAAAGAAAAAAGACCCTAAACACTTATGATTTGGGGCCTTTCCGGACAATATGAGACAAAATTAGACTTGTATTCTAAAATCGTATGGCGGAGAGAGAGGGATTCGAACCCTCGGTGGATTTAACCCCACACACGATTTCCAATCGTGCTCCTTAAGCCACTCGGACATCTCTCCGTGTATAAGTTGTTGTTAAAGCAGGTTCAGATAGCAATGAGCTCAAAGGCGCGCTTTGAGCTCCAAAGGACGAGATTCTAGCCTATTTTACTCCTTATGTAAATAGCTAATTGGAGAAGGCTTAGTCTTAGGGCGCCCAGGTCTTACTTTTTGTCAGGGTTGTCAGCCACTGGAGTGGCGGTCGGTTGGACAGTGTACAAATTGTTGTAGGAAAAGATAATTGAGCGGGCATCTTTCATCATGCCGCTACCTGGCTCAATCACTACGGCCACTACCAGGTCTTGGGTGCCATTATTGTCAAAATCAGCCAACTGATAGTCCACAGCCGGACCTGGTAGCAGATTAGCGCTGTTAAAGAAGGGTATCAGGGACAGATTGACGAATTTACGGGCCTCAATGGAGCCTGAGTTGAATGAACGCAGGTTTTTGAAGAGCCTGGTGCCCCCTAGGTTGTTTTTGGCGACGATTAGCTCATTGGTACCGTCTTTGTCTATGTCGGCATAGATTATCCTGGTGGGCAGATAGTCGTTATTTTTGCCGCCATCGCCAGTGGTAAGGCGCTCTATGCGGTTAATGCTGCCACCGTACTCGTCGTGGCTTTCCCAGACCTTTCCCCCTCCCGTGTCGATTAGCACCAGATGCTCGGTGGGGAACCTGATATAAGATGTCAGGCTAACCCGCTCGCTTCCTAGTTCGCCTATATTGAAATTATAGATATCTACACCTAAAGGAAGGTTTACCTTGGAATTTGCCGAGATTTTTCCATTGTGGAAGCTGGAATAAAAGACTCCGCCGCTGTAGCTCTCCCCTATGTTGGTGCCGGGTTTCTGGGAAACCAGGATCTTTCTGTCCACGGCGCCCACAACTCTCACATAATAGTTAATGTCACTAGCCAGTACATCGAGGGTCTTTCCGCCCGTATAGGCCAATACATGGGTGTTAGCCTCGGATGTGCCCACCTTTTGAGCTGAGACGAAGATTTCTTTGCGAGAGTCCATGTTGGCGTCAAAGAGGTCCACTGAAATGATGGTGGAGTTGGCTGGTAGCGAGAAGTTGGCCAGGAGGGTGTAGGTCGTACCATCATACCTAGCCACAAAGACGTTTCTGGTAGTCACGTAGACCATCTCATTTTTGCCGTCATTATCCACATCGCCCACATCCAGGCCCACCAGCCTCTCGGGTATGTAACTGCTGCGCCACAGAGAGGTCTCTGATATCTTTGACTCGGTGGATACGACAAAGTTAGGGTTGAGGATGGAATCGGGATTTAACGGCTCGTCCACGCCCCTAAGTGAGTATGACGGATGCCTCTTAGCCTTGGGCTTTTCAGTCTGAGCCAAAGCCAAGTCCGAGATACCTATAAATAGAGCTAAAAAGATAGTAATTAGCGCAAGAAGTGAGTGTTTCATAGAATAGAAGACCCTTTTACTGGAAATTGAAGGTAAAAGTAAGATATTCCAGTAATATTGTTAGATTCTTAGAGGGATACTCTCAATCTCTGTGATAAGTTCACCAATGCGGTCAGTGACTGACACCGGATTGGTTGGCAAAAAGGATAGACCAGTATAGTAGGTCCCCTGCTTGTTGCGGGAACTTTTTTTCTCAACCTGAATACCCTCGATATTGGTGGTGTTGTCCAGGTAAATGGTCATGTTGAGCACCACCTCGGCTGGGATCTCCACCGTGGAAGCCGCCAGGCAGCCTCCCCAGGACAGATCCAGAATCAGCCCCTTGGTCACCAAAAGCGGAGGGGAATCAGTGGTGGTTTCGATGGTCACCGGGATATTGACCGGGTAGCGCTTATCGTTTCTTAAGTTTGATATTTCTACTACATCTGGATAGGAGAAAAATACTATTGGCACAGGTCGAAAGCTGGAACCAATAACCTCGCTGTAGAAGGTGAATATCTGCCCATGACTTATAAAATTGACAGCCCAGCGGCTGCCATCATCCAGTTTGACGGGAATGTTGTTGACCTTGGGCATGTCAAAAATTAAATAGCGTCCTGGCCGGGCACCTATTAGCAAAGTGTTCCATTTTGACCGGGTAGTCTCCATGGCTAGTATTCTGATACGCAGGCCACAGATGAGGATTTCCGGGGAAAGAGTTATATTGGATTCGCTCATAAAATAAAAAATTGGAGTTAAATTTAGGCTTTAATTTTAAGCCCCAGCTCAGTGGCTCTCAACAGGTCTCGGGCGGCAATAAAACTAGAATTTAAGGAAATTGCCTTTTTAAGATGTTCCTGAGCCATGGGGATTTGATTTAAATCCAAATAAACCCTTGCTAAGTTAAATAGAATATTTTCATCATTGGGGTGGACTCTCATGGCCTTTTCATAGGCCTTAACAGAATCCTGGAGTCTTCCTTGATGCCTGTAGATAATTCCGAGGCTATTATATACATTTGTAGTATTTGGACGCAAGGTCAAAACTGTGTTTAGTATCTCTTCCGCCTCGCTTTCCTGGTTCATGAACATGTGAATATCCGCGGCGTACTCCAGGCAGCGCTGGGCCTCCTCCATGTCGCCAAGCTTTTTGTAGATCAAGCCCATCTGCTGGAAGGCGCCGGCATGCTGGTTGTTGATAAGTGTAGCCTTCTTGAAGTTTTCCAGAGCCTCTGTTAGTTTACCTCTGACGCTTAATATATAGCCAAGATTATAATAAACTTCAGCATTATCATTCAATTTTAATATTTCAGTACACTTATCTAATGCTTCATCTAATTTACCACTATTTACTAACTCTTGGCATTCTTTAGTTAAAGTTTCAGCCTGTTCAGCCTTTACGTCTATTTCTTCATATAAGGTTTTATGGATCTGGTTCTTAAAGTCTTCATTCTCATAAGGTGAGTCCAAAAGACTGTCTACCCCTATACGGCCAGCCTTGACGGTGAGCTTTTTGTTTATTTCTTCACCGTAGATGATGATTATGGTCTTGGACTTGTCCAGCTCCATTTGCCTAACCTTGGATAAAACGGTCACACCTGAGATATCCGGGAGATCCTGGGCGAGGATCAAGATGTCAGGGCTAAAATTTTTGATCATAGCCAGGGCCTCTGAGCCGTTCTCAGCATGGAGATGGTTAAAGAAGCCCATTTCCAAGAGCAATGAGGCGTTCTTATCCAGGATATCCATGTTCGAATCCGCTAAGAGAATCGTTGGCTGACCAGATTTTATCTTCACTAGAGCGACCTGTTTAAATTAAGACAAGGCGAATTGGGTAGGTTTTTGTCGTAACCGAGTGCGGAAAACCAGACGTTATATATATTTTTCGGAAGTTTTGAGTTGCCCTGAAGAATATTATTGGGCTTACCATGAATTTTTTGGTGGGATAAAGTAGCAATCGGCTGAAAAGGCATTAAAGCAGATACTATAAACTATTTGCCAGAGGAATAAAAGGTAAAAAGAAATCAAATTTCAAGGCCGTCTTTATAAGGCCGAGGCGGGTACGATATTTCCGGCCACGGCCGAGGCGGCCGCGGTGGCGGGGCTCGCCAGATGGGTGAGAGCCAGCCGCCCTTGGCGGCCCTCAAAATTGCGATTGGAGGTGCTCACGCACCTGTTTCCTGGCGGAACCAGGTCCGGGTTCATGGCCAGACACATAGAGCAGCCAGAATCCCTCCACTGGCAGCCAGCGGCTATAAATATCTGATCCAGTCCTTCCTCTTCAGCGCGTTTTTTGATCACCCTGGAGCCAGGCACCACCAGTACCGTGACGCCTTTTTTTACTTTTCTCCGCTTTAATACTTCAGCCGCCTCCTTTAGATCCTCATAGCGGCCATTGGTGCAGGAGCCTATGAAAACATAATCCACCGGAATATCCGAGATATGTGTTCCTGGAACTAGTTTCTGATAGTCCAGGGCGTTTTTGGCGGCGATTTTCTCCTCTTTGGTGTGAAAATGCGTTGGTTTGGGGATTTTTTCAGTAACACCCAGGTTCTGGGCGGGGTTGGTGCCCCAGGTCACCCGGGGAGTGAGCTCTGTCACATCAATTGTAACAGTTTTATCAAAGATATAATCAGGGTCGGTTTTGAGCTCTTTCCAGCTTTTCACCGCCTTTTTGAAGTCATCCCCCTCCGGCGCGTAGGGGCGTCCCTTGATATACTCAAAAGTAACCTCGTCCGGGGCGATAAGCCCCAGCTTGGCGCCGCACTCTATGGACATATTGGCGATGGTGAGCCTCTCGTCCATGGAAAGATGCTTGATAAGCTCCCCGCAGTATTCCAGGGCGTAGCCGGTTCCACCACTGACCCCAAGCTCCTTGATTATGTAGAGAATCACGTCCTTGGCCGTGACCCCTGGCTGAAGCTTACCCATTAGCTTCACGGCCATGTTCTTGGGCTTAATCTGATGCAGGGTCTGGGTGGCCATGACATGCTCCACCTCACTTGTGCCAATACCAAAGGCCAAGGCGCCGAAGGCGCCGTGGGTGGCGGTGTGGCTATCGCCGCAAACCACAGTGTGTCCTGGCAAGATCAAGCCTTGCTCGGGCATGGTCACGTGAATGACGCCTTGCCTGGGATCGGTATCTCCGAAAAAGACCTTAAGCCCGAAGTCTTTCTGGTTCCTTTCCAATGCCGAGAGCTGGGCCTCAGCAATCTTGTCCTTCAAAGGCCTGCGGCGGTCATCTGTTGGTATGGAGTGGTCTATCACCCCGCAGGTCAGATCTGGCCTGCGGAGAGGACGGTTTTTCTGGCGAAGGGATTCAAAGGCTTGGTTGGAGGTGACTTCATGCACCAGATGGCGATCGATATATAAAAGGTCAGGTTGATCAGGACTTTTGCTTACAACATGGGAGTCCCATAACTTGTCGAGGAGGGAAGGCATATAATATACAGACCTTAAGTGAAAGTACTTAATTTATAACAAATTAACGCAAACTAGTCAAGCTTTACCTCATGAGATTACTAAATTATACGCCAAATTTTGCCCAAAAGCAAGTTGGATAACTAGCTATAAAAAAAATATTTTATAGTATATAAACATATATATAAGATATTTATATAAAACTATCAAAGAGTAAATATATAATTATCAATGTTAAATAATTTAATATAGATTTATTAATAACTATTTGACAAAAATTTGCAAAGATAACAGCTAAAAATTTTCTTGACTTGTGAGTTATAATCTTAATGTAAGATGTTTCCTGTTGCATGCCGGGATTTAAACTGCTGGAAAAACCTTTTTTGCGAGCCACTGGACTTTTTTTTGATTCGTGTTTATATTTATTCATATGCTCGCCTTAACCTTCAGCTAATTTATGGCTGATTTTTTATATATGGAGTACAAATGTCAGATATTATCACTAAAGTTAGCACTATTGACAAAATTTGTCATGATAGTGATTGCTGCGAAAGAATAACTGAGCTCACACCCGAGTTTCAGGCCCTGTTCAAGAAATTCACCTATTGTCCATTTTGCGCCGAGGAACTGACCTTGATCTGCCAAAACTGCCGCGAGGAACTCAACAGTACTGAATATAAGTATTGCCCGTGGTGCGGAGTCAAGTTCGAGGACGATTCCCTATCCAAATAACAGCTCTTGGTCTGCCGGAGGCACTCTTCTGCGGCTGGGTCAAGACCCACATTCATAACTTTTGCCAGGATGCAACAGGAGGCATTTTTAAATGAGCACATTAGATCCCCGTCTACCGCTGATTCAGAACCTAGATCTAAACGGCAAGGTTGTCCTGGCCAGAGTAGATCACAACGTGGTCAACAAGGGAGCTATTGAAGACGCTTTCCGCATTGACTCAACCTTTGGGCTAATCCACTATATCGCCACCAAAGGCGGATTTCCCATCCTCATGACCCACGTTGGCCGCACCAGAGACAAAAAGACCGGTCACATCAAAACCGGGCCAGACAGCTCGGTGGCCCCCATTGTGGAGTACCTCAACCGCAAGCTGGAAGGTGGCTTTGTTATCCCGGAGTTCCCCATCAACCCGGAGCTGGGCATTGAGAACTTGGACGCAAGCGTAATCGATCCCTTGCTCGCGAAGCTCAAAGCCCGAGAAATTGGCGGCATCTACCTTCCCAACACCAGGTGGTTTACGGGCGAGGAGTCCAAAGACGACAAAACCAAGGCCCTGGCCGCCCAGATGGGAAAAATAGCCGACATCTACGTAAACGATGCCTTCGGTTCCTGGCAACCCCATGCCTCCACCTATGACGTGACCGCCAATCTGCCCTCAGCGGCCGGCTTCCTCATGCAGAAGGAGCTGGAGCATTTGGATCTGGTCCTAAACCCCCAGCATCCCTTCCTCGGGGTGGTGGCCGGCTCCAAATACGACACCAAGATTGGCCCCCTGACCAAGCTCTATGAGAAGGCCGACTACCTGCTCTTGGGCGGGGTCATCTACAACGCCTTCCTGGCCGCCAAATACGGCATCAAGGTGGCCGGTGTAGAAGACGAAGACGTGAAGCTGGCGGCCGATCTGGTGGAGAAGGACAAGAACTCCGGAAAGATCCTCGAGCTGGACGGCGTGGTGGAGTCGGATACCTTTGGCCGCGAGCCCGGGAAGTTCCGCGCGGTGAAAACCAAGGACTTCCAGAAAGGGAAGGAATACAAGTACTTCCTGGATGTCGACCCGGAGTCCTTCGACAGCCCCAAGATTACCGATATCATTAGGGGCGCCAAGACCATCTTTGTAAACGCGGTCATGGGCCTAACCTCCCACTTTCCTGAAGGTAGCGCCCGCTTCTATACCGAGGTGAGCAAGAACGCCCAGGCCACCAAGCTCTTTGGTGGGGGCGACACCTTGACCGACCTCAAGAACCTCACCCCTGGCGTTTACATGTCCGCCTTGGACGACCCCACCTACTACTTTTTCACAGGTGGCGGGGCGGTTTTGACGGCAATAGAGAGCGGCGCTTACGGCATCAAGCCCGTGGCCGCTCTTTTGGAGAAACCCAAAGCCTAGATTTATTTCAAAAATAACTGGAAAAGACCGTGGAGACACTCTTGTCTCCACGGTCTTTTTCCTCACATGAACTCA
The DNA here is from genome assembly GCA_031278795.1 of Deltaproteobacteria bacterium. The sequence continues at coordinate 25,742 of JAITJT010000233.1, forward strand.
TAACTTCCAAGCTATCCAAAAGGAGAGTAAACCTTTGGAATCCAACAGCAGCAAAACTCCTCCCCCCTTCCCTACCCCCCAGCTATCCTTGAAGGCCACAAATCTCTCCCAGAAGCTAATATCAGCAAATCTCACCATCGCCACGGCTGAAAGCATAACCGGTGGCCTGGTTTCCGCATCGCTTACCTCTGTTCCAGGAAGTTCCAAGTATTTTTTGGCGGGCCTCAACACTTACTCCAATGATGCTAAACATCAGCTCCTCAAGGTTCCGCAGGATGTCCTCCAGACAGATGGCGCGGTGAGTGAGAGGTGTTCCATTTTAATGGCCACCAATGTGGCCAGAATAATAGGCTCTGACCTGGGTGTATCCACAACGGGCATAGCGGGTCCGGACGGAGGAACTCCCAGGAAACCGGTGGGACTGGTTTATTTTTCGGCCTTTGGGAAAAAGAACGGAATCTTGACGTGGGAGAGGCGTTTTACCGGTACCCGCCATGAGATAACCCTACTAGCGGCGGAGACAGCCCTGGATATCACGCTCGAATTAATTTCTTAAAAGGCGCGAGAGTGTTAGATTTTAAGGGATAATATCTTTGGGAAAAGTTAAGTTTTTGTGAAATGATTGTATAGTATCAGCTAGATCAATCAAGCGCGCGAGCGGGATTACCTACCACTTTTTGTCCTTGCGGCACATTCTTGGTCACCACGGCGCCCGCTCCAACCATTGCGCCTTCACCTATTTCTACGCCCGGTAGAATAACGGCGCCCCCGCCGATTGATGCTCCTTTGCGAATGGTTATTCTTTCCAGATTAAATGCCTTATTTTGCGATTTAGGGTAACGATCGTTACAAAAAGAGACGTTTGGCCCAACGAATACGTCATCTTCAATTTCCACCCCGTCCCAGAGCTGAACCCCGGATTTTATCGTAACGCGATCGCCAATCACCACCTGATTTTCAATAAATACATGGGAGCATATGTTGCAGCTAGCTCCAATGCGGGCGCCTGGTAATATGACGCAATACTGCCATACCCTCGTGCCATCTCCAATATGTTGGCTCTGTACATCTGATGTTTTATGTATCATGAGTTACACTTTCTTTTTAAAAAAATCTTGCACAACATTACATACATGGTTAATCTCGGCTTGACTGTGAGAGGGCGCTAGTGGCAGGCTCAAGGTCTCAGCCGCCCAACTATCGGCCTCTGGGAAAGACTTATCCCTATAATCATCCGCGTAGCACTCCTGGCGTGGTATGGTAAGTGGATAGTGGATATTAATGCCAATCCCCTTATTATTAAGATACTCAATCAATTTTTCCCTCTGGCCGTTTTTAATGCGCACCGCGTAGACATGATAACATGGTGATGTTTTTGGCAACTTATCTATGATGGAAAGACCCTCGATTCCTTGAAGGGCTTGCTCATAAGTGGCGGCAA
>JAITJT010000060.1 GCA_031278795.1 Deltaproteobacteria bacterium
GTTAGTGACCAGGCGCTAAGGCTTTTTTAGGCTTCTTTTTGTTGTCTTTCTTTTCTAAAGTTTTTTCCCCTTGTGTGCTTTTAAAGTTCTTATGTCTGATATGTTAGCTAAAGTTTTGAATTATTGTTTTAGTTATTATTGCTTGTTAAAAGCAGTCCACTACAATAGATTGAAAAAACAGCATTAAACCGAGGTTTTTATTTATATTCCTTACGCTAAAGCTAAAAAATGACCAAAAGCTGAATTATGCTGATGTATTATGGAACGGGATTATGGTGCTTGATAATGGAACTGGATTATGGAGGTGAATAATGAATGAGAGCGTCTTGAATTTCAGCCCTTCCAGAGAGGGCGGAACGCTAAGTAGGGCCAGGGTTATAAAAGGGGGCGCTACCCCGCTTATCTCCATGGAGGGACGCATTCTAAGCCCCAAGCTCTCCTTTTCCCTCATGGTTGAGCCCATGGAGGGCGATTTGGCTCTCATTTTCGAAGACGATCTTGGGGGAGTTTTGCTTTCCATCTTGGAGAGGGCCGATGATAAGGCCACCGGCTTCCTAAGGCTCCCCCAAAAAAGTGCCGTGAACCTCCAAGAGCTTAAGGTGGACCTCTCCAAACTTAAGCTCAAGACCCAAGAGGGCGAAATACACTCTGGTGCCCTAACACTCGCGGGGGCCCTGTGCTCAATGAGGTTCTCGGTTATCTCCAAGGTCGCCTCCAAAATCCAAACATTCGCCAGAAACATCCTCACCCGGGCCAAGAGCCTGGAAGTGGAGGGAGAGAGCACCAGGCTAAGTGGTGATAACCTGACCCTTACGGCCCAACATGATCTTAGAGCCCGAGCCGGGCTCATGGATCTAAAATCCAAGACCAGCTTTAGGGTGGACGGCCGCAGCATATCCTTAGGCTAAATAAAAACCGTCTTAGACAATTATTTCCAAGATTCTAAAAAACACTGGTAGGTGAAAGATGTTCGCGCTCACCCTCAAGGGCGGCATGGCCCAGTCCACCGCTCCCGATGTCTGCAAGGTTCCGGCTCCCCCGGCCGGACCCATTCCCACGCCTTTCGTGAACATATTCCAGCTGAACATGGCCAATCCATCCACGGCCTCCCAGAAGATTTTCTTCGACGGAGCCCCGGCCCTAAACGCCCAGACTAAGTTTCTTCTCTCCAGCGGTGACGAGGCAGGCGTTGCCGGAGGTGTGGTCTCCAACCGCTTTATAGGCCCTGGATCCTTTTCACCGGCCACGGCCAGTAAGGTTGTAACCCTGGAGGGTAAGCCGGCAATCGCTATGGGGGCCATGACCTTCCATAACGGAGACGCCTCCTTCAACACCATGGGCACCTGCCCCATGGGGCAGAACACCAAGGTCATGGTTGGTTAGGTGAACCCTTGAGCGAAGAGCGTGATAAAAGAGGGACGCAGTTAACACTCCCTTCCGGCGCCGAGGCGCCGGAAGGCTTAAGCCCTGATCCCAAAAAACCCAAGGCAGCCCCCTACAGGCGCGCTCCGGGTATCTCCTACGAGCAAGCTCTCGAGGGAGACAATCCCTCCACGTGGAAGCTACGGGCAAGAAAGCTTCACGCCCCGGAAAAACCCAGCGAGCCTCAAGCTCAAGTGCAGCTCCAAACCCAACTTCAAACCCAAACAGAAGCCCAAGACCAAGTAAACGCTGAAAGCCCTTTGGATGGAGCTCAGAATCTCAGGGAGGAAACACCTGAAAAGCTTGATCAGGCCCCGGAAGGCGCAGTAGTTGTTGAACAAATAATAGAGCCAGTAACAGAACCACTTACAGAGGAAGTAACAGAACCACTTACAGAGGAAGTAACAGAGCCATCTGATAAGATTGATTTTGCCCCGGAAGGCGCAATAGTTTCAGAACAAATAACAGATCCTGTAACAGAACCCATTACAGAGGAAGTAAAAGAGCCAGTTGTAGAAACAGTCACCATAGATACTCCGGCCCAAAAGGAGGAGGGGAGCATTCTTCACGATCTGGTAAGGCGTGCCTATCAAGGAAAAAACGACTGCGGAAATCAACAAGACGTGGAAGATGGATTAAGGTTCTTCCTGTCGCTCTATCTAGGGGAGGGGACGGAGGATCCTCCGCCTTTCGATCTCATCCACATGGACACCCTGGTGAGTTCCTTAGGTGATGCCCTTTCCAGGCAGATGGACGCCATACTCCATGACCAGGCCTTCCAAGATTTGGAGAGGGCTTGGCTATCCTTGAAATTTTTAACAGATAGAGTCAACTACAATGAAAACATCAAGACAGAGATCTTAAACCTAACCAAGGATGAGCTCCTCTATGACCTCTTGGAGTCTCCGGACATAGTGCACACGGTCATCTACAACATCGCCTACACCAGGGAGTACGGTCAATTCGGCGGACAGCCTTACGCGGCCATTGTGGGTGTCTATGAGTTCACGGCCAACCAAAGGGATCTGCAGATGCTCAAGAGCATGTCCATCCTGGGTAGCCTAGCCCATACCCCTTTCTTGGGAGGGGTGGGTAAGGACTTTTTTGGTTTCGCGGACTGGGGTGAGCTTGGTTACGTGATGGATTTCCAGTACATCCTAGATGAGCCGCGCTACGCGCCCTTTAGGGATCTGCGCACCAAGGAGAGCTCCAGGTACTTAGGACTAGTTCTCCCTGGATTTCTTTCTAGGCTTCCCTACTCACCACTAAGTAACCCGGTAGACTCCTGGAACTACACCGAGTCCACCAGGAACTCGGATACTGACTACAGCTGGGGACACTCCCAGATGCTCCTGGCCCTTAAGATGAGCGAGAGCTTCGCCTTATACCGCTGGGCAGTGAACATAACCGGACTAGACGGTGGAGGACTAGTGGCAGGTCTTCCTTCACTGGAGTTTGAGGCCATGGGAAACGCCCAGAAGCGCATCTCCACCCAGGCCGTGGTGGCCGAGTTTTTGGAGTACCAGCTCTCCCAGAGCGGATTCATCCCCCTGTGCGACAAGGACAGCCTGGGGATGGCTGCCTTCTACAGCGCCAACACAGTGCTGAGGCCCAAGATCTTCGAGGGAGGGGAAAGCTCCCAGGAGAGCCTAAACTACCGTATCTCCACCATGCTTCCCTACATGATGATCGTAAACCGCTTGGCCCATTACATAAAGGTAATCCAAAGGGAGAACATAGGTACCTGGAAGGATAGCCCCACCCTGGAGAGGGAACTTAACCTCTGGATAAACCAGTACGTGACCGACATGGATAGCCCCTCGCCTTCCATTAGGGCCAGACGTCCACTCCGCTACGCCAAGGTGGAGGTGAGAGACGATCCGGAAAACCCGGGCTGGCACTTCATGAAACTCCTGGTGACACCTCATTTCAAGTTCATAGGGGCATCGTTTACCCTAAGCCTCACTGGCCGACTCGATCGGGTGCAATTTGAGGGGCATTAGGCATATCTTATTGTATTTAAGTAATTTTAGAGCTTAGTCAAAACCCCAAAACAACCTTTTGCCAATCTCACA
>JAITJT010000089.1 GCA_031278795.1 Deltaproteobacteria bacterium
AGGTATCAGACGATTCTGTTGGGTATTTAAAAAGATCGACAATAGAGATTGGGTGTCCATCTTTGTCCACCAAGATAGAACGCTTTGGGTGTTTATATGACGTAGAGATGAAGGAAGTATCACCAGAATTTAAGTGGCGCTGCATTAGAGCTTCTTCAATTGCTGACTGTTTGGAAAAAAGCCAATCCACGGCCTTATCGACATCCTCTGTTTCCACGTCTTTTAGTTTTAGCTCTCTTCCCAGGGAGCTCTCGGATAAGAACAAATCAAGTGTCGCGTATTTGCTTTTGGGGTCTATGATCCTTTTGGCAATAAGTCCCAAAACGATGCTTCTTTCGCGGGATTCTTTTGCATCGATTAGACCGGGAAGCCCAATCTGGTCCATGCACCTTAGGACCGCTGCCACGTGCCCACAGGGAACCGTATCAACACACTCCACCCTTTTGATAGTTTCGTCCTCGAAGTCCACCGGGCGTTTCGTCAGGGCCTTTTTCAGGCCTTCCACGACAGTTGGAGGTAGGCTGGAAAGGTTAGCGAGGGTTCTCTTTTTGACTTTTCCGCCCTCTCTGTAGGATTCCCTTAGGGTGACTAATTTATTTCCATTCAGTTCAGACTCTTGTATGTGCATGGATTATTCTTCTTTCTCGGGGATATCTTTAGATTAGCCAAAAATGGTTTTGGTGATCTTTTAGGCTTTTGAGAGCACCTTTTTAGCCCCTTGAATAAGAACCAGGTTCTCCTCCGGGAGGCCCACGCTAATGCGCACCTTGTCATAGAGCTCGTAAGCCCCTAAGGCCCTCACTATGACTCCCTCCTTGAAGAGCTCGGTGGAAAAGACCTTGGCCGGTAACTTTCCGGTGTCCGCCATGACAAAATTAGCCTGGCTGGGGTAGGTTTTGAGGCCAATCTTGGGGAGCTCGCTCATGAGGAAGTCCAAACCCTTCCAGGTGACCTCCCTCGTCCTCTCCACGTAGCTGTCGTCCTTGAGCGCGGCCATGGCCCCCACCTGGGCCAGGAGATTGATGTTGAAGGGCTGGCGTATCTTGTTGAGGGCCCCCGCCAGTTTTGGATCCATGAGGGCGTAGCCCGCCCTCAGCCCGGCCATGCCGTAGAGCTTGGAGAAGGTCCTCAGGATTATCACCTGGCCACTGGAGATGAGCTTCTTATAGTCCGGAAGGGGGGCCCTCGCGAACTCCACATAGGCCTCGTCTAGCAAAAAGATGCACTTGGGAGGGAGGCTCTCCACAAAGTCCTCGATGAGCGGCCCGTCCAGCCAGCTTCCCGTGGGATTCACTGGATTGTCCAGAAAAACCAGCCTAGTGTCGTCCTTGATAGCGTTCCGTAGCGCGACTAGGTCTTGGGCGTAATGCTTCAGGGGGACCTCTTTGACCTCAGCGCCCGAGGCCGCGGCATTTTGGTAATAGAGAGAAAAACTGGGCTTGGACATCACAGCGCTAAAACCCGGGCGTAAAATGGCGTGGGAGAGAACCAGGATGAACTCCGAGGACCCATTGGCACAGACGACGCACTCTGGTGGGAAGTCCAGTTTCTTGGCTATGGCGTCCTTCAACTGGGTGGACGCGGCGTCCCCGTAGCGGTGGATGCCTGGGAGGGCGTCAGATAGGGCTTTGAGCACCACTGGGTTGGGACCCAGGCAGTTCTCGTTGGAAGCGAGCTTTATGACCTTGATGAGCCCCAGCTCTTTGATGACATCCTCTATGAGCCTCCCTGGCTCGTAGGGGGAAAGGGCGTTGATGTAGGGCGGGATGATGTCTTTGGGAAACATGGAAGAATCCTTTGGCTAAAGGCCAGATTACTGGCGCTAGTGGCTATTTTTTGAAAATAATCGTTATTTTCCTGGAGAAATTCCTGAACATATATTAATAGCACATTTTATAGAAAAAGTAAAGTGAATTTTTGGAGACAGAAAGGTATGGGGAAGGCTTGGGGGAGTGAGGGAAAATAGCTAAAATTAGGAAGATAATCGTGTTTTAAAATTCGCGTAGATCATAACTGGCGGAATGTATTATCCATCTTCAATAAGTTGTAGAAGCTTAGATCCTCAGGCTTTCAGATGCTCATAGTTACTTTGTTTTTTGATTTTTATATTCAATTCATCTTTCGGTTATAATTCCATAATATTTTCAGATATTTCTGAAATTATTTGTACATATTGGGCAGTTTTTAGGTTTAGCACCAGAATTTTTTTGTAAATATTGTAAATATCATTTTTTGAAAAAGCTTTAATTTTTTGACTAAAAAATGTATCTTTCTTTTATTTCTCTTATTTCATAATACCCGTATTATACCGCCAAAAGATATTCTTTGGGAAAGCTAATTTTTTAGATTTCATTGATTTAAAATACGTCTGTTGCGGGACTTAGGTCACAAAAAAAAATGATAGATTGGCATTCAAAGATTTTAAGGAAACATTCCTTCAAAGTATGCTTTCGCTAAAGCTTTTATGGATTATTTTAACCTTAAATTAATGCGATTAGACTGTTTTTTAAAATTATAAAAAAGTTCAAGGCATGTCAAAAG
>JAITJT010000104.1 GCA_031278795.1 Deltaproteobacteria bacterium
TGGAACCTTGAAGGGTAGAGAATTGTCGCCAACACCCCCGAGCCTATCCGAGGCTAGCTCTTGATATCTTAGGCTCAAGTTATCCTAAAAAAGCACCTGTATGTGATTTGAGCCCATACTTGCTGACATTTACGTTTTTTTTTGCGCTCTAAGCGGCCTTTCTTCTTCTTGTGGCTAATTTGCCACATATGGTGGCAATATCCCCACTCTCCCCTGGATATACTGCCTTTCTGGACATCCTCCTTGGCTCAGGTCTTTTTTGGAATTATAAAGTCCGTATTCTTCTAGCCCTTACACCTCTAAGCCTCTAAGCCTCTAAGCCTTTAAGCCTCTAAGCCTTTAAGCCTTAAATCATTCTAAGCCAGCAAAATTTTAAATCTGGCGTTTCTTTCAAATCTTTAGCTTGTTTACTTTTTGCCCCGCCCAAGAAGAAAGTATCCAAACATTAGGGCCTATATACCGCAAACATTAATCATTAGCTTGGAGCTCTTCGCTATAATAAGCCTTCCCTTTGGCTAGAACGCCCTCAAAAACAGCCTATGGAGCTAGGTTTCCCAAAGAATCCACACGAGATTTCCATTCGCCACAAGATATGGAGGCCCTTGGCACTGCTTTTGCAGTGTTAGCCTTGGGATTTTTTTATATCTACAAAGAAGCACGCTATTTTCTCAAAAATTTATAAATGCTCTCGAAGCCAAAATTCGAAATGTTGTTTATGTCCTTATTTTTGCTATGATGCTTTAGGTGTCCGCCCAGGCTATACCCTTTTAATTGGCGAACCCGTCCACAAGGTGCCCTTAACATACATGACCGACAATCCATCCAATGACATAGGCCCTAAAGGCCCCGGCTTTTTTAGAAGGCACAAGATCCTGACCCTGGTAATAATCCTCTTCCTGGGGCTAACAGCGGTGAGGGTAGGGGGACTTGTGTCCAAAAAAGCCGGGTTTTCAGGCTTTGGGGAAAAAGAGCCCATCTACGTGGAGCTCTCCGAGGCCCGCTTTGGTACCATGCGCAACCTTTCCCGCTACTACGGCACCCTCTCGGCGCCCAACCGTTTCTCCATCTCCGCCAAGGTGGGGGGAGAGATCTTGGAGATATACAAAGACATTGGTGACAGACTGGTAAGCGGCGAGCTGGTGGCCAAGCTCGATGACGAGGAGTTCGCGCTGGCGCTGGAGAGGGCTGATTTGAACGTCAAGCTGTCCGAGGCCCAGCTCTCCGAGGCCCAGGCCAATCTGGAACTGGCTAAAAACGACATGGCCCGACAGGCCTCGCTTACCCAAAAGAGCATAGTGACCCAGTCCGAGTACGAGGCCACGGAGAACCGCCTCTTCCAAGCCGAGGCTAGATTGGACGTGGCGAGGTCCCAGCTGCAGTCCGCCATGAACCAGAAGGCTGACGCTGAGCTTAAGCTATCGTATACCCAGGTGAAGGCCACCTGGCCCAATGAGAGATCCGGAGACTACCGCTACGTGGGTGAGCGCCTGGTGGATACCGGGGCCCTGGTGGTGGCCAACACCCCCATCCTGGAGCTGGTGTCCCTAAATCCCTTACTGGTAATAGTTGAAGTCCTGGAGAAGGACTACCCCAAGATAGAGGTGGGCATGGAGGCCGTGCTCACCACCGAGGCCTTCCCCCAGGAAAGTTTCACCGGAAAGGTGGTGAGGGTGGCCCCGGTCCTTTCGGAGGACACCCGGCAGGCCAGGGTGGAGCTGGAGGTGACCAACCCCAAGCTCAGCCTAAAACCCGGCATGTTCGCGCAGGTGGTCTTTGTCTTCGAGGAGAAAAACGACGTGTGGTCCGTGGCCCAGGACGTCCCCTTCCGCCGCCAGGACGGCTACGTGATATTCGTGGCCAATCCCCTCACCCAGACCGTGGAGGAGAGGGCCGTCACCTTGGGGCTAGTGGAGGGCGACCAGGTGGAGCTCTTGGATAGCCCACCCATAGAGGGGCCGGTGGTGGTCTTGGGGCAGCACCTGCTAACGGACGGCCAGGCCTACAGAATCCCAGGTGAGAGCACCCTCAACCAGGTGATGCCAGCCACGGCGCCCAAGGTAAGCCCCAAGAAAGGCGAGGGGGTGGCCTCATGAGCATCTCGGAGGCCGCGGTCAAGAGGCCCATATTCACGGCCATGGCCATACTCATAGTCTTGGTGTTGGGGGTATTCTCCCTTTCCAGGCTACCCTTGGATCTCATGCCCGAGCTCACCTTTCCGGTGATAACTGTGCGCACCAACTATGAGAACGCCGCCCCGGGAGACGTGGAGGAGCAGATAACCAAGCCTCTGGAGCGGGTGCTGGTGGCGGTTCCAGGCACCAAGAAGCTCACCTCGGTATCCTCCGAGGGAAGCTCCAGCATCTTCATAGAGTTCAACTGGGGAACCAACCTGGACGAGGCCTCCAACGACATCCGCGACCGCATAGACCGGGTGGTGGGTAGACTGCCGGACGAGGTGGACAGGCCCCAGATCCATAAGTTCGACATAGCATCCAGCCCCATCATGGCCCTAGGTGTGGCATCCACCTTCCATCCGGTGGACCTTAAGAGCTACATAGAAGACGAGATAAGCTACCGTCTGGAAAGAAGACCGGGTGTGGCCTCGGTCCAGCCCTTTGGTGGGCTGGATAGGGAGTTTAGGGTGGAACTGGATCAATCCAAGGTCAAGGCCCTGGGCCTTGACCTGGCCTCCCTGTCGGATCTCATAAAAAACGAGAACCTCTCGGAGGCGGGTGGGGAGCTGGATAGGGGAAGGCTCTCGGTGGCCCTTAGAACCAAAGGCGAGTTCACCACCCTCAATGACCTAGGATCCATCCTGGTGACAGGCACCCCGGGCCGCAATCCAGTTTTCCTAAGAGACATCGCGGATATCTTCGACGGTTGGAAGAAGATATCCAGGATAACCAGGGTAAACAGCCAGGAGGGGCAGTTCATGGGCCTCTTCAAGCAGTCCGGCTCCAACACCGTGGACGTGGCCTCCACTGTCTACGGCGCCATTGACGAGCTCAACAGCACCCTCCCCAACATCCTCATAACTGTCCTTAGGGATGCCTCTGTCTACATCAAGCGCTCCATCAGAACCGTCACCATCTCAGCTATCCTAGGCGGTCTTTTGGCCATTGGGGTCATACTCTTCTTCCTCCAGAGCGTGCGCTCCACCTTGGTATTGTCGCTTGCCATTCCCATATCCATCATAGCCACCTTCGTGTGCATGTATTTCGCGGGCTTCACCCTAAACGTGGTCACCATGGGCTCTTTAGCCTTGGGGGTGGGCATGCTGGTGGATAACTCCATAGTGGTCTTGGATAACATCTTCCGCCACCGATCCAACGGCCTCAGCTCCAAGGAGGCCGCCATCCAGGGCACCAATGAGGTGACCGGGGCCATCGTGGCCTCCACCCTCACCACCCTTTCGGTCTTCACGCCTCTTATCTTTTTAACCGGCATGGCCGGTGTGCTCTTCAGGCCCTTCGCCCTCACCATCTGCTTCGCCCTCACCTCCTCCTTGGTAGTGGCCATCACCTTGGTTCCCATGCTCTTTTCCCAGTTTTTCAAGAGCAAGGATAAGTTTTTGGAAAATGGTCTGGAGAGCGCTAGTAAAAACGGCCAAGTTAGCTCCAATAAGCAAAGTAGCCAAGTTAATCTTAAGAAGAAAGACGACAACACCAGCGAGCAGTTCGGGAAACCCCGGGTGGGGAAGGGGATATTCAAGGCCGTGGACGGCTTCTACGCCGTGGCCCTGGCCAAGGCGCTTAAGAACCCGGTGAAGGTGCTGGTGATGGCTGTGGTTCTCTTGGTCTTATCCATCTTCCTGGCCACCCGGGTGACCACGGAGTTCCTTCCCAGGACCGACGAGGGCGAGTTCTCGGTCTTCCTGACCATGGAGCCCGGGACCAGAGTGGAGGAGACCTCTAGGGTTATGAGGCAGATAGAGGAGATAGTTAAGAGGGAGGTGCCGGAGATAGTTCAAACCGCTACCGACATAGGTGGTACTGGTGGCTTTCAGAATAGGGGCAGCCACAAGGGCGAGTTCGAGGTGAAGCTGGTCCCCATGACCCAGCGCTCCCGCTCACTTTTTGAGATAATGGACGATTTAAGGCCCAAGGTGTCCGACATCCCCGGGGCCACCGTCAGAATCAGGGCCGAGCAGTCCTTCCTGGTGAGGGGCGTGGGAGACAACGCTGACAAGATCCAGGTGGAGCTTAGGGGAAACGACCTGGACGAGGCCTACCGCCTCTCCCAGGCCATGAAGAAGGTGGTGGAAGCGGTTCCCGGAGTATCCGACGTCTACCTCTCCAACGAGGACACCACCCCGGAGGAGCTAATCTTAATTGACCGCGACAGGGCCGCGGACGCGGCCCTGTCCGTGAACAAGGTCTCCTCTCTGATCAAGACCGCCATCGGCGGAAACGTGGCCGGCTATTTCAGGGTGAACGGTAAGGAATACGACATCAGGGTCAAGCTCAAGGACTCTGAGGGCCTCTCCATAGATGAGATCATGAAGCTTCCCGTCCTAAACTCTAGAGGCGAGAAGGTTATCTTGGGTAACGTGGCCCACGTCCAGGGCGCCACCAGTCCCCTTAGCATAACGCGCAAGAACCAGCAGAGGATAACCACCTTGAACGCGGATCTCACAAACCGTTCCCTAGGCGAGGTGGTGGCCGACATAGATAAGGAGCTCAAGAAGGTGCCCATGGGCCGGGATTTCAGCTACGGCTTCGCCGGAGAGGCTGAGGAGCTCCAGGAGACCTTCCAGGGCCTCCGCAACGTCCTCATCATGAGCATCTTTTTGGTCTACATGGTCATGGCCTGCCAGTTCGAGCAGCTCAAGGGCCCTCTGGTCATCATGTTCTCTCTGCCATTCGCGGCCATTGGCGTCATCTGGGCGCATTTCTTAACGGGTATCTCCTTTAACATCAACTCCTTTATTGGGGTCATCATGCTCGCGGGCATTGTGGTCAACAACGCCATAATACTCGTGGATCACGCCAATCTTTTGAGGCGCCGCGACAAGATGGAGCTAATCGAGGCCTTAATCGAAACCGGAAGGCGCAGGCTCAGACCCATCATGATGACCTCCCTCACCACCATCCTGGGCCTCATACCCATGGCCCTGGGCATGGGGGAGGGGGCCGAGTCCCAGATACCCCTGGGCCGGGCAGTCATAGGGGGGCTGGCATCCTCTACCTTCATCACCCTCTTTGTGGTGCCCATTATCTACATGCTCTTCTACCGCAAGCAAGAGCAAGAGGAACTAGCCAAAGCCAAGGAAGCCCTCACCCTGGGTGAGCCCAAGGAGGCCTTGAAATAGCCTCTCTTTTCGCTCAAAATAGCAAAAGTTCATATAGTCACCAGGCTCAAATAGCTTACGTTTACCCATCTTTCCTAAGCGGGCACCATTAAGTTGGGACTATATACGCATTCATAGATGTATTGTTAATTGGCGTTAGCGCTGGTTTGGATTGTCGCTAGATTTGGTGAAAGCTAGGCGCTAGATTAGCTTGGCGCTAGATTAGCTAGGCGCTAGATTAGCTAGGCGCTAGATTTCCTTGATGATAGTTTTGAAAATAGTTTGGGAAAAGATTTGAAAATACTTTGGATAGAGAGCCCCCTTGGAAACCATGGGGGCTTCTCTTATCTGGAAGTTTTAGCTGTGACGCGAAATCCCAGGGCTTAAGCCAACGGATTTCGTGAGCTTAAGGGTGGCCCTTGGCTTTTCTCTTGTCAAAAACGACATAATCAATTAGTATTATGTCGCAAATCACAAAACCAGGGCCAACACAGACATTATTTTGAGGGGAGTGTTTTATGAGTGAAACCAAGGAGCCGGTAAGCTACCAGGGCTCTGGGGTGGATATAGATGCTGGCGCCGACGCAGTCAGGCGCATCAAGCCCTTGGTGGAGTCAACCTTCGACTCCAGGGTGCTAACCGAGCTGGGCGGCTTTGCCGGGCTCTACGGCCTGGGTTCCCTGGGCCTGGAGGATCCCATATTGGTATCCTCCACCGACGGCGTGGGAACCAAGCTCAAACTCGCCTTCATGAGCGGGCGGCACGACACCGTGGGGATTGATCTTGTGGCCATGAGCGTAAACGACATCTTGGTCCAAGGGGCCATGCCGGTATTTTTCCTCGATTACATAGCTACTTCCAAGCTGGTACAGGACACTGTCTACGCCATAGTGAAGGGCATTGCCGACGGCTGCAAGCAGGCGGGCTGCGCGCTCTTGGGTGGTGAGACGGCCGAGATGCCGGGATTCTACCAAGACGGCGAGTATGACCTGGCTGGGTTCGCGGTGGGCGTGGTGGAGCGGGAGAAGGTCATAGATGGCTCCATGGTGGCCTTGGGCCACCAGGTCATTGCCTTGGAGTCCTCCGGGCTCCACTCCAACGGCTTCAGCCTGGTGCGAAAGGTTATATTCGAGCGCCTGGGACTTTCCATTGACTCTGAGCTCTTGGGTTCCACCGTGGCCGAGACCCTCATGACCCCCACCAAGATCTACGTGAAACCCGTGCTCAAGTGCTTGAAGCGCCAGGAGATCCACGCCATGGCGCACATAACCGGCGGAGGGCTCACCGAGAATCTCCCTAGGGTTCTCCCCAACGGCTGCCGGGCGGTGATTAAGCGGAGCACCTGGGAGGTGCCGGAGATATTCCAGTTTCTCATGCGTGAGGGAGATATTCCAGAAGATGAGATGTTTAGGGTCTTCAACATGGGCGTGGGATACGTGCTGGTGGTGGCCCCGGATCAGGTGGAGCCTATACTCACCATCTTCCAGGAGCACGGGGAAAAGGCCTGGGTCATAGGCCACATTGAAAAACAGCAGGACCGCGAACGCCTGATTTTTGTTTAAACGTAGAGGAATTTATGAAACTAGCGGTTTTTTGCTCCGGGAGGGGTTCCAACTTTGAGGCTATACTAAAGGCTTACGAGAGGGGACTCATACCCGCGGCCGAGTTCCAGGTGCTCATAGCCGACAGCAAGTACGCCGGCGCCTTAAACATCGCCAGGGAGCGGGGCATTCCGGCCGTGGTGGTTCCGCGTAGCGCCTTTCACGCCAACCGGGACGGCTTTGAGCGCCGAATCCTGGAGGTGCTTCAACCCTATGACATAGAGCTCGTGATCTTGGCCGGTTTCCAGCGCATCTTAGGGGAGACTTTTTTAAATAGCTTTCCCAACCGCGTGGTTAATATCCATCCGGCCTTACTTCCATCATTCCCCGGGCACATGGTCTGGCAAAAGGAACTGGACTACGGGGTGAAGCTGGCCGGGGCGACCGTGCACTTTGTGGACACCGGGGTGGACTCCGGGCCCATAATTATCCAGGGCGCGGTGCCGGTTTTGGACACGGACACATCTGAAACTCTTTCTGAGAGGATTCTAAGCGTGGAGCACGCCATATACCCCCAGGCCGTGGCCTGGCTTACAAGCGGCCGGGTGGAGCTTCTGGGAAGAAGGGTTCGCATAAAGGATAGCACTCTCTTAGGGGAAAAAACCCAAGAGAAGATCATATGGCCTCCATTGGATTTTTGAGATGCTAGGGGTAAAAAATGATTCTTACAGAAAGCTTTAGAAAGTTCTTTCCTCAAATCCCGGAAGAGCTAATTGGAAATCAAGTGAAGTTTGGAAACGTCTTCCCCGCCGGGCATGTGGACGCGGTTCTTTGGAGCATGGATAATTTAGAGATCGCCGGACTGATTAACGCAGAAAAAAGCCGCGAAAGACAAATCATTTTGGGCCTGATTGTGGCCAATATTTTAGCCCCCCACAGAATAGACCACGTAGATACACTAAACGCGGCCTATCAAAGCACGCTGGGAATCGATCTGGACTTAAATGACCTTAAGAGCGAAAACCGTAGCCGCACTGTCCTTGATAGCGTAGAGTATCGCGATGAAGTCTTAGATATTTTAATTGATAACCCGGAGTATTTTGTTACAAGAGACGAAATTAACGATGCTATGGATTGGCTTTTTGCCAGAAAGAAATTGATTGAACAGCGCCTGGCGACTCGTCACCTGGAATTCGACGAGGACATGGTTTTCATGGATTTAACGTCTAGCTATTTGAATGGAAATGAAAGCACTTTAGCGAAAGTTCGTGATGACGAAGTTTCAAAAGATGTGAGCTCACAGACAAAACCCCTCTCTCCTGCGAGGAAAGGTAGTCACGTCCCCCAGGTAAATTATTGCTTGCTCTCTGATAGTGCTGGGACTCCGCTCTCTGTTGAAGCGTTTTTTGGACACGTGCCATATTCCGATGTTTACCTTACAAAACTTAAGGATATTAGAAAAGATTTTCCTCATTTGCGAGTTGTCTTGGTTGCGGACAAGGGAATGTTAAGTGAGGAAGACACATTAAATTTAAAAACGAATAACCCTGAAGTTGACTGGATAACGGCGCTACCTCAGGCATCCGTCCTAAGTTTGGCGAGGAGGGATATATTCTCTCCTCAACTTTTAGGTCCCGATGATTTGCTTGAATTCACTCTTTCTAAAGAATATCCAGGAGAACGCTTGATAGCCTTCAAAAATCCTAAAGTTGGGAAAAAATTTGCCACAGCCCGGGAGTATTTGTTAGGACAAATTCGCGCCAGACTTGACGCGATAAAAGCCAAAGTTGAAGAAGTAAAGCACATGTCTGCCGAAAGAATTTCTGATGTTGTGGGAAAAGTTCTAGACAATAGTGGAGTAAAAAAACATTTCCAAGTGAAAATAAAAGACAATTTCTTTGATTACGCTCTTGACGAAAGAAGCGTTAAAATGGCCAAGGACCTCGATGGTGTCTATGTAATAAGAACATCTCTTAGCTCTGAAACAATGTCGAGTGAAAAATGCGTTTGGCAGTACAAGAATCTCACGATAGTGGAAAAAGTGTTCAGGCCCAAGGAATCCTCGCATTTAAATTTAAAAAAAGTCTTTAGGGAGCTTAGCGACAGAACCAAAACCCAGATTTTTATAAAGATGCTTTCTACCTATGTGGAATTTCACATGAGAATAGCCTGGTCCGATTTCACTATGAATGTTTCCCAAATCACACAATTAAATATAAGAAAAAATGATATGTGTAAATTCTTTAGACATGAAAGATGTACGATGCCTGTGGTAAGCTTGGAGTCTAGGAATTTTACAAAAATGATCTCAAACGCGGCTTTTGATGCCCTCTTGGATCATCTCTCCCAAATATCTAGAGCCTACATGTTTGTGGTAAGATCCAATACGGAGGAACCCTATTTTATGTTCACGCAGGATGAAACAAAAGATCCTCTGCAAGAAAAAGCCTTTGAATTGCTTTCTTTCATTCCCGTCTACGATTAGTTCCCACAAAATTGAACGGGGTCATTTTTACAAAAGCCAACTCAACACTCAACCTTTGAAAATTGACGCTCTCCTCTAACTTACGCGACATGCTCTTTTTATGAACTTAGTCAAAAATTCGTCAAAAAGGGAGATTGTTTTTTCGGATAATGGCGCTTGGCGCTTTGTTTTAATACACACATATTGTATGTGTTCTCTTTTTTTAGAAAAAAGCATGGTTTTTAAAGGAGTTTTAGCCGAAAACATGGGAAAAAAAGGGAAAATAAAGGAAAACATGGGAAAACATGGGAAAACATGTAAAAGTGCGAGTCATTTATAACAAAAACTCACAATGTTAATGCCGTTTAAAAGGGTTTTAGGCTTCACGGAACATTTTATCTCACCGCTTCTTTGGAAATCCATCGCTATACTTGCAAGTTGTTATTTCTCTTAAATTGTCATTAATCACAA
Organism: Deltaproteobacteria bacterium; assembly: GCA_031278795.1. The sequence goes on from JAITJT010000104.1 coordinate 9,767, forward strand.
AGGCGAATAGAACGGGATTTTTGTATTGTTGCCCGTAGTGCCTCTTTATCATTTTTTTGAAAGCTTTATCTAAGAGTTTTTGATCCCCTTCAAGCATAGCCTCCTCAGATGGTTCCTCTTTTTCCCTCAGTTCCATGGGTATATGCTCAATCGAGCCCTTTGACAACATCATGAGGGAATATAAGGCATTTGGCCCTAAAGAACTAATATCCTCCTTGCCGTATATAATACGTTCCGCTTGTTCTATAGCTTTTAAGCTTATGGCGTCCTGTTTCTCTATATCATCTTCTGAAAGATCTTCGCCTCGTGATTCAGCGATTACCAGCTCGTCTTCATAGATTGCCGATGACAATAAATCTATAGTCTCAAATTTGGGAAAGATAAGATTGAAGGGGCCTTCTTTGGGGATCGCCTTGTAATGGCTTACTTTCAACTCAAAAAGCCATGTCCGGTTCTCAGAATAGAGAGCGAAACAGTTTTTTCCTGATTTTTCGAGTTTTTCTAATTTATAATCGACACTTAAGGCGCTAAAAGCCAAAAGTATGAGCTTAAGGTAAAAAGCTTCGTCGCGCTCTTTAGAACCAAGTAGACCATGATTTTCATAAATGAAATCGGGAATCCCTTCCAAGAAATTGTTTAGTTCGGCCGCAAGATCTGATGGGTTGCGCTCCGATATCGCCTGTTTTACACTTTCTATAAAAAAATCCGCTTCATAAAAGGCTCCAAGACAATATCGCTTCAAGATGCGCCTCGCGAAAGACTCCCTGACTTCCATGTTGGGAAAATCGAGTAAGTAAGAATCCTTTGATTTACTGGGACGTAAAGTGAGAAAGCCTAACTGGAAAAGGTTGACCGACGTATCAGGATACGT
>JAITJT010000143.1 GCA_031278795.1 Deltaproteobacteria bacterium
TGTTTATGGCCTCTTCAGTGTCTTTTCCTCTGAATTCCACTAATGCCATGGTGAAAACCAATTTAAGGAAGGCGACTCAATTTCAGAGCGCGGTAAAAAAGGATATTTAAATGGGTAAGGTATTTTTAGGGGTTTTTTGGGAGAGCTTAAGACGAATTGTTTTATCTGATTTTATACAGTTTGGCTTTTTTTTGCTTTGCTTATTTTTTGGAGTTGGTTTTTTTTAAAGTTGGATTTTTTAAAGTTGGATTTTTTTTAGAGTTGGTTTTTTCTTCTTGGGATTTTTTTTAGCTTGCTTTGATTAAATTGTATGTTTTTTTCTAAAAAGTAAGACGCTCCTTATCTTAAAGCTAAGCTAAGCTAAGCGCTAGCTTTGGAGCTAGCGGCTTAGATCTAAAGTGGCGCGAGATTTCTAGAGAGCCTTAGGGGCTTCTTCTTTTTCCGGGCGGTTGATGAGCTTCTGCTGGAAGATGGAGAGGATGTTGTTCACCAGCCAATAGAGAACGAGACCAGCTGGCATGTTCAGAAGCGCCACTATGAAGATGATGGGGAGTAACATCATTATCTTGGCCTGCATGGGGTCGCCCATGGCCGGAGTCATCTTTTGCTGCCAGATCATGGTGGCGCCCATGAGGAGGGTCAAAACCGGAATGCCGGTGGGCTGGGCCACGAAGGGGACCGAGAAGTTGAAGTGGAAGAGCCTGTCCGGGGCGGAGAGGTCATATATCCACAGCGCGAAGGGAGCGCCCCTCAGCTCCAGGGCGTAGTCCAGGACGCGGTAGAAGGCTATAAAGAAGGGTATCTGCAGCAGCATGGGGAGACAACCGCCCAAGGGGCTCACCTTGAAGGTCTTGTAGAGCTGGAGCATCTCCTTGTTCATGGTCGGGGGATCGTCTTTGTACTTCTCCCTCAGCTGCATGATCTTGGGCTGCAGCTTCTGCATCTGCTTCATGGACTTGTAGCTCTTGGCTGTGAGAGGCCAAAGCACTATCTTGATGAGGATAGTGACAAGTATGATGGCCACCCCGTAGTTGCCCACGAAACCGTAGAAGAACCTCAGTAGCCAAGCCAGGGGCTTGGCTAAAAAGGCGAACCAGCCAAGATCAATGGAGCGCCTCAGCTGGTGGCCAGCCGCCTCTAGGGATTTTTGATCCTTAGGGCCGTAGTACACGTCAAAGCTGTAGGAGGCCTCTCCCGCTGGCTGCAGGGACATGGGCCTATAGGCCGTGAGCCTCACTCCCCTTGAAGTGAGCTCAGCGCCGCTTACGGTGAGGGTTCTGCCATCCGGGCCCACGGCCGTGGGCCCGGATGGATCGTCATCAAAGATCATGGCCGAGAGGAAGTACTGATCCATGTAGCCCAGGAAACTGGCCTGCCGGATGATACCCAAATCCGCTAGTTCCCCTTTTGCGTCGTCTACCGAGTCATTCACGAAGCTATTGTTGAGGTAAGCGGCCATGACATTGTAGCGGTTCTGCTGGCTGGAATAGGGCCAGCTATCTATAGCCATGCCTAAGAGCCCGGAGAAGAGCAAGTTGCCTTGGTTTTTTAAGACTACCCTCTGGCTAATCTGATAGCTTCCAGCCATAAAGGTGTAGCTGCGCGTTATGGAGAGACCGTTACCAGTAACTCCGGTAAAGTTCAAAGTGGCGCTCTCGCCCTCTTTTACGTCTATGTTAGTGAGATCCGCCTGGAACCTAAAATGAGCCAGGTCCTCTTCTTGGTTTTGGTTGTTGAGAAACACCAAGTTCAAGGGATAGCTCTCGCCGGGTGCCGTTCCCTTGGGCAGGTTCACGAGCTCTTGAGGCTTGTCCGGCTCATTTCTGTCCATCTTGTAGGCTTTGTATTTCTTAAGCTTGAAGGACTTGAGCCTGGCGCCCTCCTCCGTGAAGACCGCCGTGAACTCTGGGGTCTCCACCACCACCTCCGCTGCCGGTGGGAGCGGTGCTGGTGCCTCAGCGATAACTTCCGCGTCTGGGGACTGGGGCTTTTGTGGCGCTTGCGGCTGGGTTACGGCCACCCCTCCTCCCTGGAGGGTGGGACCTACGGCGCCTTGGGCGCTCACCTCTTTGGGCGGGGCTGGAGGCGGAGGGAAAATGAGTGGATAGACGTAGCTCACAGCCATGAAAAATGCCATCATTACCAACATGGTGACCACAACGCGTCTGTCCATGAAATCTTCCTTTACCTGTGAGCTTTGACCGCCAGCGCGGTCTGGTGACTGGTCTTAGCGCGCCAAAGGCGCGCCTCTTCTTTCCATTTCCCTTTAGTGTTGGAGCCCGCTTACTAAGTCTCTGGGCCTCTACATGAAGAGCCTTAGCCGTGAGCTCTGGAAGCGCTCCCTTTTTGGGGGGCACGGGGTCGTAGCCGGGCTTACCAAAGGGATTGCACCGCATGATGCGCCACAGGGAAAGGAGCCCACCCTTGAAAAATCCGTGAACCTGTAAGGCCTCCAGGGCATAGCTTGAGCAGGTGGGCCTGAATCGGCAGGTGGGAGGTTTCAGAGGGGAGAGGAATTTCCTGTAAAACCTGACGAGCCCCAAGGCTAGTTTCTGGGGAATACGCTCCAGGGCCTGGAGCATGGCCTGCAGTGTCACAGGGAACTCCAAAGTTTCTTTGGGGAGGGTTTAAAAAATATTTCCGGCCCCCTCCCCCAAGGGGAGGGCTAAACATGAGGGCTTAGGGGAAAAGCCGCCATGGTTAAAGTCTAGTATCAGCTGGCGTCCTCTTCCAAGGCCGAGGCGATAGCCCCTAAGAGCCTCTGGCGTAAACCAAGGGATACCAGCATGGAGGGTTTTCCCGGGCTTGGGCTTTGAGGCCCGCCAGGGGCGGGCCTCAAAAGCCCAGGCTTTTCTTGACCAGGCTTTTCCGGCTTAGTCAGTTTCCCCCCGACATTCTTGGCTATGAAGAGGAAATCCAGACCCTTGGGCCAGGAGGGGTTTTCCACTCTAAAAAACTCGCGGGCCAGGCGCTTGAGGCGGTTACGGAGAACCGAATTACCAGCCGCCTTCTTGGTGACGATTATCCCTAGGCGGTTCAAGGGCAAGGCGTTTTTTTTAATAAAGACCGTAAAAGGCCCAAGAGATATCCTCTCGCTCTTGTGGGGGCTCCGGAAGGACTTGTAGTCCGAGCTTTTCAAAAGCCTCAAGTCCTTGGGAAAAGAAAAGCCTTTCTCGCCCTTATTAGGCATGCCGCCCCCTCTCTAGAGAGCATCCCCAGGGAAGTCCTGGAATTCTTCCGCTTTCCTAGGGCTAATAACCTAGGCGTTGGACTTGGACAAGTGAGCTTAGAGAACTCAGCGCAAAAAATGTTTTGCCTCTGTGACGCCCGAGTTGAGCGCAAGCTATTAAAGGCGTGAGACTTTTGCTGTGGCGCTTGGTGGGAGGCGCTTTGGAACTAGTCGCCAAAAGCGCTTTAGAGCTATTTAGTCTTGGCGCTTAAGCCCGCCTCCGCGCGCGTGCGCCTTTTTTAGGTCTTTACACCGATAGCCTCTTGCGGCCCCTCTTGCGGCGACGGCGGATGACCGCCTGGCCGGCCTTGGTTCTCATGCGAACCAGAAAGCCGTGGGTTCTCTTGCGTCTTACGTTGTGCGGCTGAAAGGTTTGTTTCATCTTGAAATCCCCTCTGTGCTCCAGGGATATCCTGGAAACAAAATTATGAAATCGCTAATCTAGCGCTTATCTAATAGTTCTCTATATATTTGACTCGGAAAGCCATAAAAAAAGCCCTGACTCCAGAGCCTTTCCTTCGCCAGAGCCGATCTTGTGATTATAGGAATGGCGACACCTGGTGTCAATTGAAAAATGAGGCCTCCATGAGGCCCCCCTCGCGGCCCATGAGGCCAAATACGCTAAAAACTTGTCAAAACTATAGGGCCTGCCCCTGTGGGGCAGGCCCTATCCCCTGAGCGTGGGAAGAAAAGTCGGGCCTGGGAGAAAGGCCCTTCGAATTAAGAAAGAATGAGGATCCAGGCCTTGGCCGTGGAAAGGGACTTTGGGGAAGCTCTCCTCAGTCGCCCCTAACCTTCTCCATTTCCTCTTGGATGGTCTTGCAACGGATGCAGAGGGTGGAAACTGGCCTGGCCTCTAGCCTAGGCTGGCTGATTTCATCTCCGCAGTGCTCACAAATCCCGAAGGTGCCGTTGTTTATGCGGTCTATGGCGTCATCTATCTTCTTGAGTAGATGGCGCTCCCTCTCCCTGAGCCTCAAATTGAAGCTCCTGTCGGTTTCCATGGAGGCGCGATCGGTTGGATCGGGGTAGTTCTCCGCCTGGGAGAGCATGCTGTTGACCGTGGCTTCAGCGTTGTCGATTATCTCCTGCCTCTGATCAAGGAGGAGCAGTTTGAATTTATCCAATAAAGCTTGTTCCATCAGGAGTCACCACAATAAAAAGTGCAGAAATTGAAAAAACTATAAGCTTTTATAAAAATTCATTAATGATCATCAACAATTACCAGAAAATAGAAATATTTATAACGGATTATAGCGAGCTTGTCAAGCTCGCCAAAATAAAAGCCCATGTTAGCAAAAAAGCCCGGAAAAGACCAAATTTTTTGCGAAAACGCCAAAAAATCTCTCAAGGCAAAGGAAGACTCTTTTAGCCTCCAAAGGGGCCGCCAGGGGGAAAAATCCCTCCCCGCGCTAAAAAGGCGCCTCCTTAAAGCATATTTTTCCGTATCGTGTCAATATTTCTTTGCTCAAAGCCCTGAAAAGTTTTGGCTTTTGGGCCTCTAACAGCCTCCAAGCCAGGCAAAAGCCTGAATGGCCGCTATTTTTGGGCGGTTTTGGAGGTAAAAGTAGGGGAAAAGGGCTCCTAAGCACTGTGGGAGCCTCTTGTGAAGCTGGAAGACCACTTCCCCAAAAAAGAGCCTCCCCCACCAAGAGAGGCCCCCCAAAGGGGAAGGCCTCTCCTCTCAATGGGGAGGTGCTATTTCTAGGTCAGGCTTCGGAACTAACGGGAGAGCTTGACGGGGGAGAGCTTGACGGGGGAGAGCTTGACGGGGGAGAGCTTCACGGGGGAGAGCTTTACGCCAGGCATCTACTGTATAAACCACATTAGAACAATATTTCTGCTGAATCCGTCTTACATCTTATCTTTGTGTAGCAACAAATCAAAACATTTTTAAAAACACTTTTAAAGATAAAAACTTTAGGTCCGTAATGATGGAACTGAAAGGTTTCCCAACACAGCGCTTATCGCCTGAGGCCATAATATCTCTAAAATGGACACAAACTCATCTATGCTCAGCAACATCAGGCTCAGGACTTTTCCATATCAAGTTCCATCTCAAGGTCGAGTAACCACTCTTCACTTACTTTCAGAGCCCTAAGTATTGTTTCACGGGGTACTCCTTGCTTCAGGCATCCGATGGCTAATGATCTAATTATCTTCTGGGAGCCTTTCTGTATGCCTTCCTGTAAGCCTTTTTGGTAGGCAGCCTTAATCTTTGGTTCATCCACATCCTTCCAAAGCTTGCCAGTTAATGGATCCCTTTCCATATGTAAAATCCCTTCTTCTTTCTTCCGGAAAAAATCAACTATATAAAAACCATAGTATTTATACAGATGTCTGCCTTACATTTTATCTTTGCGTAGCAAAAAAATCAAGACTCATTTTAAATTAAATTTTGTAGTCAAAATAAAACTTATGCCACTACACAAAAAAAGCGCTAAACGACTTCACAGCACATAGCTTGTTGGCATAGGCCACTTTTTTCTCTAGAGTGGAAAAAAGCATTTCCAGGCGGCAACATCAAGCTCAGGGCTTTTTGATGTCAAGTTCCTTCTCAAGGTCGAGTAACCACTCTTCACTTACTTTCAGAGCCCTAAGTATTGTTTCACGGGGTACTCCTTGCTTCAGGCATCCGATGGCTAATGATCTATTTATCTTCTGGGAGCCTTGCTGTAAGCCTTTCTGTATGCCTTCCTGTAAGCCTTTTTGGAAGGCAGCCTTAATCTTTGGTTCATCCACATCCTTCCAAAGCTTGCCAGTTAATGGATCCCTTTCCATATGTAAAATTCCTCTATTTTTGTTATTTTTATAAAAATTTTCTATATAGAGACAACATCAGCAGCATGGCATCTATGTGAACACTTGCCTTACATCTTATCTTTACGTAGCAAAATAATCAAGATTCTTTTTTAATTAAATTTTGTAGTCAAAATAAAACTTGTCCCACTACATGAAAAGGCGCTAAACGACTTTGTAGCACATAGCTTATCCCATGAAGTTGCTTTTCTTCTCCAGAGTGGAAAAAACTCAACATCTGTCATCAGCGTCAAATTATTGCGGCACTCTTTAAACAAAACTCAATAATCATTGATAATTTTTTTCCAAGTTATCGATCCCATAAAATCCAATAATATAAGTATTACGCTGTATAGCCAGTTTCTTTATTTTCTGTTATACAGTATACTTATCCGATAAATTCACTTCAATTAGAGGAATCTTCTTCATTTTAAATTTTAAATACAAATACTTACATCTTTTGGCATCAACAGCTCAGGTAAGTAAAATTCGAAGGAGTAAACCATCCATTTCAAATGGATATCATCGAAGCAACAATTCATTGATCAGTTATAATCCTTTTCTTAACCAAAGGATGTGCTTTTCGAACATGGACGCCCAAAGCATCCTTCTATACTTTTGCAGCAAAAAAAAATTCACATTCAAATAATCTTTCAAAATGTTAAAATATAGGCCAGTTAAAATTTTTTAACGCCTCCACCTTTCTTAGCTTTTCCATCTCTGGGGACAACGTATAACGCATTTAGCAAATTATTTTTTTCTTGTGTTTATCAGGCATCCCACAGAATGAAAACTACAAGACAAGTAGCAAAAGTCTCAGGTATAGGATAAAAATCGCCTCCATAAAAATGCTTTGATGGCATATTAGAAACATAAAGTTCTGTTGCTCCAGTTAAAAATCTGATAATCCCGATACTTATCGGATTAAAACATTCTTATCCCATGGTAGTAGTAAGCTGCCGATACCGTAATGCTCCTAGGATAGAGCTCATTTATAGCCCCCTAAAACTTTTTAAAAAGAGCATCTGTAGAGATAGCGCCAAATATATCCCTCAAGATCGTGACTATTCCAAGCTTCAGAAATTGGCTCCATGGTTACAGAAACTGAATATATACTGGAAAGGATGCCAGAGCCGCAGACTTATTTTCATAAATTTTCTCACCACATTGCGGAGACAGGCCACTGTGTTTGGATGCATAAAAAAAGTCTTCACTCCATATGTTTAAATTGCCGCCGATCCAACTAGAGCCAGATACACTTGACCCAGATACGATTCAGGGTGGCATAGAAGCCACCCTGAATCTAAATATAAGCATATTTTGAAAAACTAAACAAAAGTTGAGAGCAGAAACCCTTCTTAACATAGTTCAGATCTAGCCGAGACTTTATCCTAGACAGACTCCTTGAGGAGGGTGACTAGAGTGAGGGAATTATTAGGCTCGGGACTTTTCCAACTACAGTTTCTTCTCAAGCTCAAGAAGCCATTCCTCGCTCACTTTTAGAGACCTCTGTATAACTTCATGGGGAACTCCCTCTTTCAGGAGTTGGATAGCAATTGAGCGAGTGTTCTTCAAGGCTCTCTCTTCAGCTCTCTTTTCAGCTCTCTCTTCACCTTTCTTAAGGCTACTCCGGACGGCTTCCTTTATCCTAGCCTCATCTACTTTCTCCCAAATCTCTCCAGTTAAAGGATCCACTTTCATTTCAAAAAACTCCCTCTTTTGGTCTTCCGTTAGGTGCTTGTTGTATAGAGCCCACATTATCACCAAGACATCCAAATGGATGCCACCTAATATAATATCATTTTTCTCCACAAAGTCAACACATTTTAAGAACAATTCGTAGCTAAAGGGCCTAACCACCTCAGGGAGCATGAAAAACTGAAAGACTTCCCAGGGGTCAATCTTTTTGCCTGTTGCTACTTTTGTCTCCAGGGTGGAAAAAAGCTCATCTTCGGACACCAATCGCAAGTAATTCCGGGGCTCTTTTAAAACAACGCATCCGAAATCGTCGTCAAAATTGTCTTTAGGTGAGAATGCCGGTCCATAAATGCCGACGATATGGCAATTCACTTTCACACCATCCTCACGATACCTTTCAACCAATTCATTTGCGTACCTTATATGTTTGTTTTCAAGGTAGCCTTCTTTCTGCATTTCTAGCTCTATTATGCAAAGATTACGCACTGTGTTATCTTTAGCGCCCACGGGCCAAAATTCGAAGACGCAATCAAGCCTCCTCGAGTGCATATCGTTCATCACCAATTCATTGGTCAGGTAAACGACCTCCACTTCTCCATAGGACTTTCCATTTTGATCATAGACACCCAAAGAATCCAGAGATATTGCTGCAAGCCTAAAAAATATGATTTTAAACAATAAGTCCCATTTGTGAAATATTGGATCATTTAATATTTCCAACAACTTTTCTCTCGTTCTATGTTTTTTCAAATCTTTGTCCATCTTAATAATCCTTTTGATAAACTTTCTTTTTTTCTCGTGTTTTTCCAATCATCTTAAGAGTGGAAACAAAGACCAAACCGCCAAAAAAACATAGTAATTGAAAGATGCCTAAATTTGCGAGTCATTAGCCGCCTTTGAAAGAGCGTATCAAAGGCATCAAGTGCTTTTCAATCTCCCAAAGTATCGCATTTTAGAAGCTCTTTGAAGCTTCTAGTTCCTTTTAGGGCAGTCGAAATAAGTTTCATGAAATCCCGCAAACATAAAAGAAACTATTAAGCCCAGAAGCTAGCCTAATTGGGCCCCTTTCGAGCGTCCAATGTAGTGAGTATATTTCATCGAAAACTAACTTGTCAAGAAAAAAATTATCTTTTTTTAAAATAATTTTTTACTATAATCCTTATGTAGTAAAGACAATAATCATAAAATAAATGCATGTATTTGCGCTTTTTTTTCGTTTATTCCAATCTTTTTTCAAAAAGTTGCAACATTTTTCATTTTTTTGCTTGTGGCTAATTGTTAACCAAAACAAATAATTTAGTTCTTTGTAGAGAAGTTATGTTATTTTCATGGATTGTTTTGCCTAACTTGTTGAGCTCTAAAATATTTTTTCATATTTTTATAGATATCTACCAAGCGAGCCTTTCTTTAAATTTCCAGTTAGAGATGCCTTTAATCTTTCAGCTCTCTTTTAAAAAAGTACCAGAGCGTCTCTACAGAAAACCTCGCCTACAGCTTTCGAGCTTGGAGCGCAGTTAAGCTCCATAGCTTTTCCCTAAGGGGGATTTTTACTCCCCTTAAGCCCCTAGCTTAAGATTTTTGAAAAGCCCCTCTCTAGCACTAATTTGTCAGCAAATTGCCCTTTACTTTTTCAAAACTTTTGTTTAAATATAGTTTTTTGCATAAATCTTCTTATCCCCCACAAAGCTGGGAGTTTAGCCCCGGGTGAGTCCCCCTCCTTGGAGGGCCCCTTCCACATAAAATCCCATTTATGTGGAATATCCACTTTTTTTACCTACATTTTTGTGTTAATTTTTCAGCGAAAATCAGGCCGCCCCGGCCTGAAAATCCCCATAAGTGCCCTGTTTATTTGAATATTTCTAGATATTTCCAAAAAGTCCCTCTTGTGCACAATTGTTGCATTGGTATGGAGACTAGCATCACGCGGCTCGCCAAACTTATCCCTTAATGGCACTCTTCCCCCTAACTCTTAATAAGGAGAGAATTTCCTCTCCGGCCGAAGAGGCGCCCTTGATTAAGGCGGCAATTTAATCTCTCTAGAGGCTTTTCTCTTTTGAGAGTCAAAAGCTTTTATTTAGTAATTTGCGACCTAACAGGCCGCGCAAAGAGCGCGGACGACATAAAAAACAATTAAAATACCCTCGTTTTTTCTTTTTAAGGAGAACTTATGACCAAAAGCATTCCCCGTACCTCGGTAAAGGCCCACATAGCCCAGGCGCCAGGCTCCTATCCGGCATCGGAAAAGGTTCCCGCCGCAGAGCTCTTTGGGCGTGACATCTTCAGCCTCAAGCTAATGCGGGACAGGCTACCCAAGAGCGTCTACGAGCGCCTGCTCTCCACCATTGATAACGATTCACCCCTCAGCCCGGCTGATGCGGATGTCATAGCCAGCGCCATGAAGGAATGGGCCACCGAGCGCGGCGCCACCCACTTCACCCACTGGTTCCAGCCGCTCACGGGTGTGACCGCTGAAAAGCATGACGCCTTCCTCACGCCCACGCCCAGCGGGGAGATAATCAACGAGTTCTCCGGAAAGCTCTTAATCAAGGGGGAGCCAGACGCCTCGTCCTTCCCATCCGGTGGCATTCGCTCCACCTTCGAGGCCAGGGGCTACACCGCCTGGGACCCCACCTCCCCGGTCTTTCTCATGAAGTCCGGCGGACACCTGACCCTCTACGTGCCCAGCATCTTCGTCTCCCACACGGGCGAGGCCCTAGACTCCAAGACGCCGCTCTTAAGGTCCCAGGAGGCCGTGTCCAAGCAGGCACTTAGGATAGTGCGCTTCTTTGGGGACAACTCCGCCAACCGGGTGCGCACCAACGTGGGCCCGGAGCAGGAGTACTTCCTGGTGGACCGTAGGCTCTACAGCCTGAGGCCGGATCTCATCATGGCCGGCCGCACCGTGTTCGGGGCGCCGGCCGCCAAGGGCCAGGAGCTGGAGGATCACTACTTCGGTTCCATCACCCCGCGCAATCTGGCCTTCATGGACGAGGTGGACCACCGCCTCTGGGCCCTGGGCATTCCGGCCCGCACCCGCCACAACGAGGTGGCCCCGGCCCAGTTCGAGCTGGCCCCCATGTACGAGCACGTAAACGTGGGAGTGGATCACAACCAGCTGGTACTGAAGATCCTAAGGGAGACGGCCGCTGAGTTCGGCCTGGCCTGCCTCTTACATGAAAAGCCCTTCGCGGGCATAAACGGCTCGGGTAAGCACAACAACTGGTCTCTCTCAGACTCCGAGGGAAGAAACCTAACGGACCCTGGCCCCACCCCCTGGACCAACGCCCAGTTCATGGTATTCTTGGCGGCGGTTCTCAGGGCTGTCCACAAGTACAGCATACCGCTCCGCATAGGTGTGGTGGGTGCTGGTAACGACCACCGCCTGGGTGCCAACGAGGCCCCTCCGGCCATTCTCTCGGTGTTCCTGGGCGACCAGCTAACGGATGTCATCAAGGCCTTCATAGAGGGGAAAGACGACACCACCAGCTGGAGGGGAGGCGCCATGACCCCGGGCATCTCAGCTCTGGCGCCACTGGCCAAGGACATAACGGATCGTAACCGCACCAGCCCCTTCGCCTTCACTGGCAACAAGTTCGAGTTTAGGGCGGTGGGATCCTCCCAGTCCATAGCCCCGGCCAACACGGCCCTTAACGCCTCGGTGGCCTGCGCCCTGGATGACATAGCCACTGAACTGGAGAAGGCCCAGCAGAGCGGACTCGATCCGGTGAAGGCCGCCCACAAGGTGCTACCCAAGTTCTTCGAGGAGCACCTCCCTGTTGTCTTCAACGGCAACAACTACGCCCCGGAGTGGGAGGTGGAGGCTGAAAAGAGGGGTCTGTGGAACCTCAAGGACACGGTTTCCGCCCTAAGTCACTACACGGATCCAGACGTCCAGGAGGTATTCACCCGCTTCGGCATCCTCTCGGAGAGGGAGCTGCACTCCCGCCAAGAGGTGCTCTTGGAGAAATACATCAAGAGCTGCCTGGTGGAGACTAAGCTCGTGAAGACCCTGGGCCGCTCCTGGATACTCCCGGTGGCCTTCGACTCCCTCAAGAAGGCCGCTGACCTCGTAAACGCCCTCAAGAACGCCGGTGGCAGCCCCTCGGCCGCCCAGAAGAACTTCGACAGGTTCCTCAAGCTCACGACCGAGCTCTCGGACGGCCTGGATGTGCTCGATCAGAAGACCGACGAGGTGGAGAAGATTACGGACGTCATGAAGCTAGCCGAGGCCGTGCGCGACTCGCTCCTACCCCAGCTTCTGGTAATCCGCGAGGCCGTGGACGAGCTGGAGGGCCTGGTGGACGACAACCGCTGGCCGCTTCCCAAGTACAGTGAGCTATTGTGGCAGTAAGCCTTTTAGGCCTTTGAGCTAGCTATTTAGCTTATAGCTATATAGTCTTTAGCCATTAGCTCATCTTTTAAGGCTTTAATTTCATCTTTGGCCTCTACCCCGAGCTGGCGGATCAAGGACGATCCGTCAGCTCTCATTTTCCCAAGAGTGAGGGCTAAATTTCGCAAAAATCCTACCCTTTAAGCCCCTCTTAGGCTCTTTTTTTCTGGAAAATTCACGAGTTATTTGCTAATTGTGGATTTGCCTTAAATCTCTTTCTTAGGGTCTTTAGCCCTGGCTAGAACTTTGCTAAGGCTTTGGAGCCAATATAGCCTTTCTTTCTTCTCTCATGGCCTTTGTTTCCAATATGCCCTTTAAGGCCTTATAATCTTTTAGGTCTTGGGCCTCACTTTTCACCCACCCAGGCCGCGGGCCTATGCCCGCGGCTGCGCCTCCCCTACGCTAGCAGCCGTGACCCGCAGGGCGTCTAATTGAAGATGCAGGCGTTGTCACGGTTTAAGTGTCTTGACGGCCGCTTTTATACTTAAGTCCACTAGGGCTTGAGCCTCTCCGCCCTTAGGGCGGATGCCCCAGAAATAGCTAGAAGGCGCCCCCAGGGCCACTAATCCCTAGAAGCTAAAATGCCCTGAAGCTAAACTGCCCTTAGAGGCTAGTAAAATGGCCTTAGAGGCTAGCTAAGACTAGCTATAGCTAATAAGATTAGCTATAGCTAATAAAACTAGCTAAGACTAGCTAAGACTAGTTAAGGCTAGCAAGGCCTAAAGGGCCTAAAGGGCTTAAAAGGCTTAAAAGGCTTAAAAGTCAAGGGGCTCATGTGAAATCTTTACTTTAATGGCTACTGGATCTAATACAATCACCTTAGGTTTTTTGGAAAAACAAAAACATCTAGGCTTTTTTGACGGTTTAAGATTATGAAAAAAATTGGTCTCTACGATCCGGCATATGAGCACGACTCCTGCGGAGTCGGCTGCATCTGCCGCCTGGACGGCGCCTCCACCCACGAGCTCGTCTCCTCTTCGCTTAAACTCCTGGTGAACCTCACCCACCGCGGGGCGGCCGGCGCGGACGCCGACTCCGGCGACGGGGCCGGCATCATCATCCAGATACCCCATCGCTACTTTGAGAAGGTGCTAAACCCGGGGCCTCCACCTAGAGGCACTTATGGTTTGGGCATGTTCTTCCTCCCCATAGACCCCCAGTCGGCCGCCAGGGCCAGGGAGCTGGTGGACAACCAGGCCGGGCTCTTGGGATGGAGGATACACTGCTGGAGGGAGGTGCCCACGGACGCCACCATGGTGGGCCGCTACGCGGCCGACAACCGTCCCTCGGTGTGGCAGGCCTTCTTCTACGAGCCGGGTAAAAGTGAAACCGACAGTGACGCCTTGGAGCGTAGGCTCTACGTTCTTAGAAAGTCCATTGAGAAGAAGGCCTTGATAGCTGGATTTTCCCTAGACGACTTCTACATTCCGTCTCTTTCTTCCAGGACCATTGTCTACAAGGGCATGATGTACGCGGCCCAGCTGGAGGGATTCTATCCGGAGCTAACTGATCCTCTGGTTGAGAGCCCCCTGGCTGTCATCCACCAGCGCTACAGCACCAACACCTTCCCCTCCTGGAGGCTGGCCCAGCCTTTTAGGCTCTTGGGCCATAACGGTGAGATAAACACCATCAAGGGAAATAGGGCCTGGCTAACCGCCAGGGAGCCTAAACTAGAATCCCCCTTGTTCGGGAAAGACATAGAGAGGTTATTTCCCCTAATTGAGCCGGAGAGCTCGGACTCCCAGAGCCTGGATAACACCTTGGAGTTTTTGGTGAGAGGCGGACGCTCCCTGGAGCACTCACTCACCATGCTTCTCCCCCAGGCCTGGGGCAAGAAGTACCCCATGAGCTCCAACCTCCGGGGCTTCTTTGAGTACCACGCTGGCTTGATGGAGCCCTGGGACGGCCCGGCAGCGGTCTGCGTGACCGACGGCCTCAAGGTGGCCGCGGCCTTGGATAGAAACGGCTTGCGCCCGGCAAGGTATACCCTCTCTTGTGACGGACTCTTAATATTCTCATCAGAAGCTGGCGCCATGGAGATTGAGCCTGAGAGGATAATGGAGAAAGGGTCCCTTAGGCCCGGTCAGATGCTCTTGGCTGAGGCAGGATCCGGAAGAATGCTTAAAAACACGGAGATTAAGAGCATCTTAGCCAGAGGCAAACCCTACCGCCGCTGGGTAAATGAAAACCGCATCCTTATCCCGGGCTTCTACAGTGACAACACGGATTTTGAAAGTAGCGTAAGCGACCTTCCCTTCCGACAATCCCTCTTTGGGTACACAAGGGATGATACCGAGGTGCTCTTAATGCCCATGGCCTCCACCGGCCAGGAGCCGGTGGGCTCCATGGGCGCAGATGTCCCCTTGGCTGTGTTGGATTCTAAACCTTCATCACTATTTTCCTTCTTTCGACAGCAGTTCGCGCAGATCACCAACCCTCCCATAGACCCCATTAGGGAGGAGCTGGTAATGTCTCTCATGACCTTCATTGGTTACAACCCCAACATCCTCTCCGAGGAGCCCTCCCAAGCCCGCCTGGTTAAACTCACCCACCCCTTCCTCTCCAACAGCGACCTCAAACGCCTGGAAAACGACCTCTCCTACGACGACTTCCACGCGGCCAAGCTCTCGGCCACCTTCCTTCCCCCTAAAAAGGGTGACGAGCCAGGTGCGGCCCTGGAGCAGGCCCTCTCCCGTCTGGAAACAGACGCGGAGAAGGCGGCTAAGGAAGGGGCTAGAATCATTATTGTCTCAGATAGGCTGGCCGGTACCCCCACGGGTTATGATAACCCACAGGACCCTCTTAACGCCCCTATACATCTTCCAATACCTTCGCTACTAGCCGTTGCCGCTGTCAACCGCAAGCTCATGGAAACGGGATTTAGGGTATCCGTCGGTATAGTCTGCGAGGCATCCGATGCCCTAGAGGTCTCCCATATGGCTATGCT
>JAITJT010000147.1 GCA_031278795.1 Deltaproteobacteria bacterium
AAGAGGAAGCGTAAATATTACTAAACAAATCCGACCAGAGAAGCTAAGACAAATAAAGATCTATTAAGGGTAAAGCACGTTTAAAAGCGAAAAGAGCTAAAAAAAAGCCCAGATCTTGACTAGATATTTCAAGCTCTTTTTAGGTACAAAGAGAAGGAAGTAATGGATGAGCTATCTGGAGGGGCATTGGGACTAACTATCCCAGGATTATTTTTTTTAGGGAAATTAGTAAAATTCATTGCGATCTCAAGGTGCTTTAGGTTATAATAGAGAAGTTTGATTTTTAACACGCATAATTTTCATAATATTTATTTTAGCACTCTTTCTAGATCTTTCTCAAGCGTCCATGTAGAGCTAACAAATGAGTCTTCTTTAGAGCTTAACACCAAAACATTTAAACGGCAGTTGGATTATTTTTTATATTTTTGACATTTCAAATTGTTGCGATAATTTTTCTTTTTCCCGCTAAATTTATTTTAATTGCAGCTTATAAATCATTTACAAAGTTGTTTGTTTTCTATAGACGAAGGTGCTTTTCAATTATTTATGTCGCTACTTTTTTTTTACACTTAATCTAAAAAAAAATTCCATTACAAATGAGGATCTAAATGAAAAAACTGCTAATTGTTTGGAGAGATGTCAACAGAACCGACATACCCATAATTGACGAACAACACAGAGGGATTGTTACAGTCATCAACTCTCTTCACGAAGCCATTGGCACAAAGCGTGAAATAAAGATCCTGGAACCCGCCACAGAAATGCTACTAGCTTACTCAAAACTCCACTTCATGACCGAATACGAACTCCTGGAGGACTCCAAGTACCCGGCCCTTGAGGCACACAACAAGCTACACGACCAGCTCATCAAAGACATGGCCAAACATTTCTCCGCGTCTAGAAAAGAAAAGGATTTAACCATTATGCTGGATTTCTTAAAAGCCTGGTGGTTAAACCACATCAACCGAGAAGACATGCTCTACAAGGAGCACTTGAAAAAGTTCCTGAAAATTGACGAGGCCAAATGATAGAGCGATACCTCTCGCTTGTACATGTAGGCATGGGACCTAACTTAACGCTAGGACAATGTGTGATATAAAAAATAAGCTCTCAAGCCAAAGCTTTTCCCGCCTATGATAAGCTTAGTGAATGCGCAAAAAGAAATAATGACTTTTCAATACACTCCCCAAGCCGCCTCAAAGATTTAAGGCAGAAGATAAAACTGTAGCTCCATTTGTGGCTTTCTAGCTTGTTTTTTTAAAGTGAACTTACCGCGCTATGATGAGAGACCCAACTCTTTAAGTTTTTCCGCGGCGCCTGGATACTGGAGCTCTTTTAGCTTCTTAAGTAGTTGGATAGCATCGTCACGCTTTAAGGGATTCTCGGACTCGCTTAGATTTATAAGCGCCAAGGCATACATGGCATCCGGATTTCCCAATTTGGCGGCCTCCTCATAGTACTTGGTGGCCTTGTCCCTGTCCCTATGGTGCTCCAGAAAGCCTGACCACAGCATGTCCGCGTAGGAGAGCATTGCGCCCACGTGGCCGCTCTTGGCGGCGCCCTCCAGGTATTTCATGAAAGTTTCATACTCATCGGCGCTCACGCCCTCCATGGCGAAACCAATCATGGCCGCGCGGTACATGGACTCCACGTCTCCCTGGAGAGCCGCCATCTGATAATATTTGAGGGCCATGTCGAAGTCCTGCTCCACCCCGTCCCCCACCTGATACATGATGCCTAGGACTACCTGGCTCCGGAGCTCTCCCTTTCTTGCGGACTTAACAAGCCACTTTTCCGCCTCCTCTTTGTTCACCTCGGTTCCGGTGCCAAAGAGGTAACTGAATCCCAAGCTCTGCTCGGCCAGGGTGATCCCGTGTTTGGCCGCCTCCTTGAACCACTTGAAGGCCAGGCCTTTGTCCTCAGCTGTGCCCTCCCCCATGGAGTACATGGTGGCCAGGTTGTACTGGGAGTTGGGGTTTCCCCGCTCGGCTGTTTCCTTAAATAAGCGGAAGGCCTCCTCGCGGTTTATCTCCACCCCGTTTCCGTAGTAGTACATGAGCCCCAGATTGTACTGGGCGTCTATCAAACGCCCCTTGGCGGCCTTGGAAAAACACAAGAAGGCCTGCTCGGAGTTCTGCTCAATGCCCTTTCTGCCCTCCAGATACAACAGACCCAGCTGATAGAGCGCCACCAGGTCCCCGTGGTCAGCCGCCTTCTGGTACCAGCTCAAGGCCAGCTCAGGGTCCTGGGGAACCAGTTCCCCCAGGATGTAGAGAGTGCCCATGTTCTGCTCGGCCGGTGGATAACCGGCCTCGGCCGCCCTCCTTAAGAGGGTGATGGATTCGTTTTGATCCTTGGTAACCCCCAGACCGGCGCTGTAGATGTAGGATAGGTTGTAGGTGGCCTGGTGGTTTCCTCCGTCGGAGGATTCCTTTAGCAACTTGGCGGCCATCACCGGATCGCGCTCCACGTTGGCCTCACCTTCCAGGTAGATGAGCGCAAGATCCAGCTGATCTTGTGGATTTCCACTCTCGGCTCCTTTTTTTAGCTCCTCAAAGCTTTTGCGGGGAAAGCATTCAGTCAAGTGATTCTCCTTAAAACATGGATAGTGTTTGATGTTATTTGAAAATGGGTTTTTGGTCGCCAAGTTGTCGCCTAGCGTATAGCCCCAAGCGTATAGCCCCTAGCATTTAGCGCTTAGCGTTTAGCCCCTAGCGTTAGCCCCTAGCGTTAGCGCCCATAATAAAACAACTACATAACGAAAGATAGACCTACAGCTCCCCTCCCCCACCAAAACAGGTAGCCTCCAGGGATTATTAAGATCCCTCGCGGATGCAAGATTCTGGATGCGAAGAAATTATTAAGCTGTTTAAGGATCTCTTCCTATACACCAAAAATTTGAAGCTTCTCGCGCGCTAAGACAAGGCTCGCGCTCTCTAACTTATGAGAGGTGAAAAGCCGCCTCAATCCATGGTGTCAAAGCGCTCGATGACGCGCTTGGTCATCCATTTCTTGCTCCAGAAACGCCAGGCGAAGGTAACGGTGAGGGCCATGACATAAAAGACCAAGGAAAACCACATGGTGTAAATATTGGCGATGTCCATTATGAAGAAGATGCTGATGGGTATGACCACGCCCACTACCCCCCAGAATCCCATGGCGAACATGGGGAAGTAGACATCCCCCGCGCCCCTTAGGACCCCGAAACAGCACACGTAAACGCCGTCAAAGAAGCTGTAGAGCACCACGAAGCGCAGCATGATGGAGCCAATGCGGTAAATGGCCTCCAGGGTCGCGGGATCCAGGTCCTCAGGGGTGAATATACCTAGGAAAAAACGGGGAAACAGCGTGAAACACATGAGCATGATGAAGACATACATGGAGCTGAGGACTATCCCGGAGATGGCCGCCTTCTGGCCATCCTCGGGCCTTTCCTTGCCTATGGCGTGACCTACCTTGATGCTAATGGCCTGGGCCATGCCCATCATGGGAAAAAAGGTGAGCGACTCTATGGAGAGGGCCATGCTGTTGGCGGCCAGGGTGATGGCGTCCAGCTTACCTATGGCCAGGGCGAAGAAGACGAAGGCGAAGACCTCCAGAAAGAGCTGCATGCCGGAGGGATAGCCATATTTTATGAGCCTCCCCATGAGGGGAAGATCCAGCTGCCGCATGCTCCTTGTGCCGTACTCCTTTTCCATGGAGTCCTTGAAACAGAAGTAGGCGAAGAGGAGGGTTCCTATGCCCCAGGAGATGTCGGTCGCCAGGGCCGCCCCGAATATGCCCTGGGGCTCAAGCTTGAGGAAGCCCCAGTCGAATCCAAAGATGAGGAGGTAGTCCAAGGGGACGTTGAGGCCGGTGCTGGCGAAGGTGAGCCACATGACCAGCCTGGTCCTGCCCAGAGAGGAGAGGAAGGAGGACATGGTGGCCATGGAGAGGCCCAGGGGCACGGCTACGAGCAGCGTGTTGAAATACAGCGTCTCCTCTTCTATTAGCTCAGGGGAGTGCTTGGCGATCTGGAATATTTGCTCGCTTACGAAAAAGAGGCTATAGAGGAGCACGCCCACGGCCAGGCTGAAATACAGCCCCTGCCAGAGGGCGGCCGCCGCCCTCCTGGGCTTTCCGGCCCCCACGTACTGGGCGGCGAATATACCCGAGTAGGTCACCAGCCCGAAAAATACGCTCTGGAGCAAAAAAAACATGGTGCCGCTGGGAAGGGAGGCCGCGATGGAGGTAATGGAGTAGCGGCTCAAAAAAACCCTATCCGTGAACATCATGAGGGTCGAGGCGATGTTGGAAAAGATCAAGGGAAGAGATAGACTGAGTAGCTCTCTGTAGCCTTGGGGGGCCGTCCAACGGTTTTTAAAGCGGATAGAGTCGTATACACTTTTTATACGATCCAATACAGAACGAAGCATAAAAAAAACAAAAATTATCCTTTTTCCCCTTGGCGCTTAAAATGACGCCGTTATGAAAAGCTAGAGGTCTTATGGCCTCCTAAGCATCAAAAAAGTTTCGCCGTTATTATTATGGTGAATTCCATTAAAACGCCTCAAAAAAAAGCCCAAGAAAATGTGGGTCATAAAAAATACAAATCCAAGAAAGCGTAAATGGATAAGGGGAAAAGAGCTAAGAATTGGCTCCTTTTTGGTTTTTTATAAATTTTGAATCCGCTTCATTAGAGAGGGAAAAATCCACCTCACTTAAGCGATTTCAAGCCGTTAAAAACGGCTTATGGTGAACATTACCTAAATTAAGCCCCCGGCGCGTTCCATGTGGACGCGCGGGGGGCGGCTAAAATGGTCCAAAGCTAAGCTAAGCGCCAAATATCAAAGCCGGGGCCTCGGCTATGATCTTCTTTTTGAGCTCCTCGCCGCTGAAGCTCTCCACGTAGAGCTTCATCTTGGGTTCGGTCCCGCTGGGACGCATGGCGAACCAGGAGCCGTCCTCCAGGATAACCTTGACGCCACCTATGGAGGCATCGTTTCCCGGGGCCTTTAGCCAGGCGGATTGCACCTTTTTCCCTCCCAGGGCCTTTCCGGTCAACTTGTTCGGGTTTATGTGGGAAAGTATATCCTTCTCTTTATCGGTGATGGGGGAGTCCACCCGCTCGTAGTTGGTGGAACCGTACTTCTGGGTGAGCGTGAAGTAGATCTCATGCGGGGCCCTTCCGGTCTTGGCCATTATCTCGGCTGACAAAAGCGCCATGCAGAAGCCGTCCTTGTCCGTGGTCCAGGGCTTTCCGTTTCTCCTCAAGAAAGACGCCCCGGCGCTTTCCTCTCCCCCAAAGGCCAAATCGCTGGAGAGCAGCCCCGGCACGAACCACTTGAAGCCCACCGGGGTCTCATAGAGCTCGCGCCCGGCCCCCTTCACCACCCGGTCTATGATGGATGAGGAGACCAGGGTCTTCCCAATCTTGACGCCTGGCTTCCAGTCCGGGCGGTTCTCGAGGAGGTAGTTGATGCTGGTGGCCAGGTAATGGTTGGGATTCATGAGATTCCCGCCGGAGACTATGCCGTGGCGGTCGAAGTCCGGGTCGTTCCCGAAGGCCAGGTCGTATTTGAGGCCCAAAGCCAGGAGATTGGCCATGGCGAAGGGCGACGAGCAGTCCATCCTTATCTCTCCGTCCGAGTCCAGGGGCATGAAGGCGAAGGACGCGTCCACCTTGGGGTTCACCACGTCGATGTTTATCTTCCAGCGCTCGGCTATGCGGTTCCAGTAGTGGACTCCCGAGCCGCCCAGGGGATCCGCCCCCAGCTTGAGCTCGGCCGACCTTATGGCGTCAAAGTCCACAACCTCACCCAGGCCCTCTATGAAAGGCGTCATGAAGTCCTCTTCCTTGACGTACTTGGATTTCAAGGCCTTTTTGAAGTCAAGGCGCTTTATGCCCTTAAAGTTGGGCATAATCTCATTGGCCCGGTTCTGGACCCAGTCCGTTACATCCACGTCGGCCGGGCCGCCGTGGGGCGGGTTGTACTTGATGCCCCCGTCCTGGGGTGGGTTGTGGCTGGGGGTGATGATGAGCCCGTCCGCCTGGACACCCGGGTTCTCGCGGTTGTGCTCAAGGATCATGAAGGATATGACAGGCGTGGGCGAGAACTCCCGACCCTTGGAGATTATGGTTTGCACTCCGTTGGCCGCGAGAATCTCCAGACAGGTGCGCCAGGCTGGCTCGGAGAGCCCGTGGGTGTCGAAACCCAGATAGAGCGGGCCCTTGTAGCCCTGTTTTTTGCGGTACTCTATCACCGCGAGGGCCACGGAGGCCACGTGGCCCTCGTTGAAGGAGGCGCGCACGGCGCTACCCCTATGGCCCGAGGTTCCGAAAGCCACCGGGGCCTGGGGCATGAGGGTGTAATAGTCGGAAATCAGGGAAGGAACGTTTATGATCTTGTCTAAAGGCGCAGGCTTACCCCGCAGCGGATGAAGGGACATGGGAACTCCACTTTTTTCTGGCTAAAGCCGGTAGATATGCCCAATACTTAATCTATAGAAGCATAGGCAGTTTAGTTTATGAAAATGTCATGAAATTATGTTTAAAATTATAAATCTTCTTTGATACAAACTTCTAATTATCAACTAAATCACTGGAAAAATTCAAGACGAACATTAAGTAAAGAATCCGGAATAAAAAACAAAATTTTGAAATTTTTAAACTGTTTTCACACTGTATCAGCATTCTTAAATTACATCAATGTTCTTATAGTCTATCACTGTTCTCAAGTTTTCTAAAATGTTTTCTAAAATGTTTTGTAAAAAGTAATAACCGTAAAAATAACAATGTTTTATGCGAAGGAAGGCTTAAAGCAGAAGACTTTCATTTTAATAGGCTAAAAATAAAAAACTTTATAAATAACTTAAACAGTTGATAGAAAGAGCTTAAACATAAAAAGTCATTAAAAGCTCCGTTAAGAGAGCTTAAACTTTGTTATCTAGACTTTAACACTTTATAAATATAGCTTAAAACGTCATAAAACAAAAATTTTGGGAAAAAAAATATGTTTGCAGATTTTTTTAGATCTTTTTTAAATTACAACAATCTATGACCAAGACCAAGCCCCTGACCAAGACCATGACCAAAACCATGACTCTGACCAAGACCATGACCATGTTCAGTAAAGCGTAACAAAGGCTAAATTAATCCCGAAAAAACATCAAAGCCAATAACATCAACATGGGAAAAGAGACTCTCTTTCCCAAAATAAAAAAAAATGGCACTTCCCATCCTAAGACTAGAAGGATGGGGCGCGACAGCTAAAAAGCTAATAGCCCTCCCCCATCAAGAGGGCCGCGGCGCCCACCAAGGGGGCGTTTCCGCCCAAGGTTCCTTTCAGAACCTTGATATCGCCAATCTTGGCGGTGACCATATGCTCATCCAGGGTTTCCAGGATGGAGGGCTCCAGGAACCTGAAGGCCCCGGCTCCGCCTCCACCTATGACAGCCGCCTCGAGTCCCAGGAGGTTGAAGATCCCCGAAAGCACGACACCCATGGCGATACCAGCCTCCCTAAAGGCTGAAAGAGAGAGGGAGTCGCCCCTGGAGGCCAGATCCATCATAATCTCGGAGTTTAAATCCTCTCCCTTTCCGGTATAAATTGTCTTCTCGCCCGCCAAGAGCCTCTCCCTGGCCACATTGGCCACGCCCAAAGCCGAGGCCACCGTCTCCAGGCAGCCCACCCGGCCGCAGCCGCAGAGCCTTTGGTTCCCGCCTATGGGTATGTGCCCTATCTCGGCCGCGGAGGTGAAGGAGCCGTTCCAGAGCCTTCCTCCCAGGATGAGCCCGCCTCCCACGCCAGTCCCCAGGGTGATGACTATGACGTTGTCAAAGCCCTTTCCAGCCCCGCTGAGCCACTCGCCCAGGGCGTAAAGGTTGGCGTCGTTCTCCAGGACGGCCGGAATGTCCAGGGCCTGGCTCATGAGCCTGGTGATGGGTATGTCCTTCCAGCCGGGAATATTGGGAGCCATCACCACAATGCCCTCTTTGGGCTTGATCCATCCCGGGGCGCCTATGGCCAGGGCCTTGGGGCGCTTGTTGGCCCCAGCCTCTAACCAGAGCTCCTTGAGCCTCTTGCTTATGAGGCGGATAAGCTTTTCCGGAGTGGGGGCCTCATTGGTGGGGAAGCTCCTGAAGTGCAGGATCTCCCCCCGGCGGCTGACCAATCCGCTTTTCACATTGGTGCCACCAATGTCCAAAGCCAGAAAGGTATCTTCGTTCCCTTTGGACTCCAGCTCCATAAAGAAAATCTCCACGGGAAAGTGACATTTTGACCTCTAAGGCCCCTCATCTGATGTTCCACCTCAGTATATCACAATAAAATCCGCCGCAAAGTAACCCGATCTGTAACTTTCTTTAGACATAGCGGAAAGATTGCCCCTTAAGCTTTAGCCTTTGATACAACAAAAAAAATTTTGGGACAAAGCGAAAATCTGGATTTTTGAAAGAAATTCCTTTAAAAAAGCAAAATAAAAGCTATAAAATGCCTGAAAGTAAAGCTTGGGAAATAAATGCCAGCCCCTTTTATTTTAGATTCTTCCAGAAAATAATTTATTATATTAAACATAAACACATCTAATTACACATAAAAAATTATAATATTATATACATAGAAAGATATCATCCATAAAAATAATTATTGTGATATAATTATAATGAAGTTTCATCTAGAAGCCAGAAAAATACTTGGACTCAAAGAGCCAGAGCGAAAAGAGTGCCTGTTCCAGGGCTTAAGCGCCAAAGTTCCAGAAAATGAACGCAAAAACAAACTCTGGTAATTTTTCTCGAAATGGAATCTATATATGCGAGAGGCATTTGAGACCAAAAGCTCGACTATCATCAAACATAAAGCCAGGCGTAAATAAAGCGAACTTTTTTTCACAAAAATACAGCCGGCACTCTTCCCTCTTGACAACTCAATAGTAATAAGTGCATAAAGGGACAATATAAGTCTCATTTTCCATGCCTCGCACTACAGGCACTTAAAAAGGCGGCTGATTTCAGTAGTCTGGAAATCCCCAATCAAGCTTAGAGTTATTAATTATTTTCTCCAAAGTTTAAAAAGAGTTTTTCTCCACTTGTTTTTGACTTTACCTCAAAAGGACGACATATGCCTCGAAAACGCCTCAAAATACTTTCGCTCCTTGTGATATTTGGGATAATTGCCATTCTTTCCTCAAAAGGCGAATCTTTCGCAGCGGACGACACGCTTTATGAAAAAATAAGCCCTAAAGAGCTGATTTCCATCATTGAGAGTGAAGGCGATAGCGCCTTCGAAAGCGGTGACAACGTAGTGATCTGGTCAATCAATGATCAAATGGCCGCTTTAAAAATTTCCGACAACAACGACAACGTGGTTTTTTTATACTATAACAGTAACCTAAAACCCACCCCCGCTAAAATAAATAAGTGGAACTCACAAAAGATGTACAGTAAATCTTTTCAGGACACTACGGGCGACGTTTTTTTAGAGCTTGATCTGGATTTCGCCGGAGGAATAACCGAGGCTAACGTGAAGAATTTTCTGAGAATCTGCTACACGAGCTTGGATAGCTTTTCCCAGATTAACAATAGTGATTGAAAACAGCCTAAAAAAATTAAATATAGACAAAAACGCCTAAATTTGGTATATTTGCGAGCTAGTGAAAGGATTTTTTCATGAGATGGCTTAACCCGTACATATGCGTCCCCGCAGTGCTTCTGATAATTCTCTGCTACTCCCTTTCGGCCTATGCTCAAAGCGATACGGTTATTCACGATAGCCTCACGCTCCCTGAGATTATCGCCATAATGGAAAAAGCGAACTACAAAGTTGTACACTATAAAGAAAAGGGTGTTATTGCCTGGGAACTGGGAAATAATGTTATAGCCCTCGTCTCCACCGATAAACCCAAGAGCATCAATTTTTACACCTATGAAAGAGGTGGCAAGGTAACCCTGGAAGACGCGAACAACTGGAACAGAGATTTTAAATACAGTAAGACTTATCTTGATGAAGACAAAGACGTGGTCTTGGAGCTCGATCTTGATCTAACGGGCGGCGTCACTGAAAGAAGAATCATCGACTTTTTCGCCTCCTGCAAGTTAAGCCACGAGCAGTGGCTGAAACAGGTTATCAACGCCAATGAAAACAAATAGCTCTCAATACCTTTCAGATTTATCCGCTATCTTAATGATTCACCTGTTGGGGAATCGTCCAATGGTAGGACTGCAGCCTTTGGAGCTGTCTATCGGGGTTCGAATCCCTGTTCCCCAGCCAAAAAACTTGGTTTTTTGATCC
>JAITJT010000265.1 GCA_031278795.1 Deltaproteobacteria bacterium
TTTTTTTATTGGGGTAAAAATATTTAATTTTGGAATATATTGTATATAATATTCAAAATATCTACTATATAATGTATTTATACGCTTCAAAAAAGGTGATTTAGGGGCACTTTTTCCCAAAAAAAATCCACAACATGTATGGACAAAGCACTCAAAAATGACTATATTTGTTTTTATGAAGAGAGAATTTTAAAACCCGTGCCAAGCTTTCCCGCAAAAGTCTTTTTCCCCGCTTATATGCTAGATCTACGCCTTTTTGCGCTGATTTTTTCTTCTAAGGCAGGCCTCGATTTATAGCGGGCGCTATTTAGCGCCTGCGGGGGATTCTTATATTCTTGCGGTTTCCACTTTTTGTGCGCGACTTTCCAAGTATCTTTAGACTTAACAAAGATATTCGTTTATTTTTGTAAGTTAATCAAGCATTTTTAATCAACATACTATTTAATATTAAACAGAGATGGAATAATTTCCATTAAATCATGAGGAGAACATTACCAGATGAGAAAATCCGAACTGGTCCCTTTCAACCAGGTAGAGATGTCAGGTGAACTTCAGGAGATAACAGAACGAGGGCATGATATCACCTTCATCCCGGATAAGCCCCGCGCGGGTGGGGGAGGGAACGGCACAGGTAGCCACAAACAACAAAAGGCCAAAGGATCTTTCACCTTAAGGGATCGCCTCTCAAGGCTCAACTTCACCGACGCTAGCAAACTTCTG
Source organism: Deltaproteobacteria bacterium (assembly GCA_031278795.1). Next base: position 721 of record JAITJT010000265.1, read on the forward strand.
GGTCTCCAGGGAAAGGACCTTTTGAGGTCCAAGTTCTCCCAGGGACTTATGATAAATGACGTGGAGGATGAGCTCTTCCTCTCAGATGACGAGTTCCGCTTTAAGGTTGGTGGGCAGATAGTTAGGTTCTTCCTCACGGATGACAAGAAGATTGATTTCAGCTGCTCCAGTTGCCCGGCCAAGAGATTCGACGGCTGCGAGCATGTGGCCGCGGCCTTATCCTTGATCCTGGAGGAGAAGGTCGCCTTGGGTCTAGCCGCTCCCCCACCTGAGAGGGTTCCCCTGGAGATGCTCGATGAGGAGTCCTTGGTTGAGAGGGCCATCAGCGAGAGAAGGGAGAGGGTCCTAACGGACAACCTCACCGTGAGCAGAATCCCCAAGCATGGTGTCTGGGGGGATTACCAGGTGGACAACCCCAAGACCGGAAGAAGCTACATGGTTTCCGTGAGGGGAATAGAGAAGGGAAAGACCTTCTGCGAGTGCCCGGATTTCCGGGTGAACACCCTTGGCCTCTGCAAACACACTCTGTGCGTGGATGACTACTTGAAGAGAGAGGGTAAGAATCTCAAAAACCTTCCGCCCTGGGAGCCGGAGGAGGTGGAGGTCTTTTTGGATTACACCCAGAGGCCCTTGGCTTTAAAGGTTCTCGCCCCAAGCGGGCTAAAAAATCAGGATAGTGAGGCATCCAAGCTTCTCTCGCCCATGCTTAACGGACAGATAGAGGATCTGCGCGCCTTCATTAAGCTCTTGGCTTATTTAGATAGGAGGGACATCCCTTTCTTCATCTACCCGGATGCCCTTGAGCATATTGAGCTGAGATTGCACAGAGAGAGGATGGCCAAAATCACCAAAGAGATAAGGGAGGACCCTCTTAACCACCCCTTGCGGAAAAGCCTCCTCAATGTGGAGCTCCTTCCCTACCAGCTGGACGGCATAGCGTTCGCGGCTGGCGCCGGAAGGGCGATAGTCGCGGACGAGATGGGCCTTGGGAAAACTATCCAGGGCGTGGGCCTGGCTGAGTTCTTGGCCAGGGAGGCTGGTATCAAGAAGGTGCTGGTTGTTTGCCCGGCTAGCCTAAAGTCCCAGTGGGAGGACGAGATTAAGAGGTTTTGCCAGCGCAGCGTCTCCCTGGTGCTGGGTAGCGCTAGAGATAGGGAGAACCAATACCATGGCGATAGCTTTTTCACCATCTGTAACTATGAGCAGGTTCCCAGGGACAAGCCCCATGTCATGAGAACCCGTTGGGATCTAATAATCTTAGACGAGGCCCAGCGGATAAAAAACTGGGAGACAAATTCCCATAGGGCCGTGGCCGACCTCAAGAGCCGCTACTTCCTCATACTAACAGGAACGCCTTTGGAAAATAGCCTAGGCGAGCTCTACACCCTGGTGAAGCTGGTGGACAAGGAGGTCCTAGGTCCGGCTTTCCGCTTCCTAAACGCCCACAAACAGACCGACGAGAAGGGGAAGCTATTGGCTTGGCGCGGCCTCAATGAGGTGAAGGCGGCCCTGGCTCCGGTATTTTTGAGGCGAACCCGCACCAAGGTCATGTCGGAGTTACCACCCAGGCAGACCGAGATAATTAAGATTCCCCCCACGGATGAGCAGTACGATCTGCACCAGATGCACCTGAAGATGGTTACCCAAATAGTCAGGAAGCCCTACCTAACCGAGATGGACTTCCTGCGCCTGCAGAAACACCTACTCATGTGCCGTCTAGTCTCCAACGCCACAGTCCTGGCGGACAAGGTGACCCCAGGCTTCTCCAGCAAGCTTTCCGAGCTCTGGGAGCTACTCACCAGGTTGAGGGCTGAGGAGGGCAGGAAGATTATAGTTTTCTCCGAGTGGACGAGCATGCTGGACCTAGTCGAGCCCATGCTCGGTGATTGGGGCGAGAAGTGGGTACGCCT
>JAITJT010000297.1 GCA_031278795.1 Deltaproteobacteria bacterium
CCTTAAGACCTTTCTGTTTTTAGGATAGAAAGATGGGGAAAGTAGAACGAGAACATGTCAAAAGTGGTTATGAGGGGGGGGCTATAAACAGGCGGGGAAGATATTTGATGATTTATGAAGGCTTAGTTCCTTAGGGGCATCTATATAGCAAGTATTAAAGAACTCATGTTTTTTTCTAATTTTCTCCATAGATAAGCTGGAGCTCACATTCTGCAGACTTTCGATCCGGTTTTCTAATATTAATACTAAATTGAGTAATGATTGCATGCACAAAAAACAACAGTTCTTTTAGTTATATCGTGATTATCCTTAGAAATCCCTATGTTAAATTTTCGCAAAAATTTACCAAAAATTCTTAAGGCTCTACCAGAGAAGGAGGCGATCAAAAATATTCTTTCATGCTGAAAGTTTCACTTTCTTCCTTACAGCATAAGTAGTTAATGCCAAATCTATTTTTTTTAAACCTCAAACCGGGCACAATTTCGCATTAATGTCGAGTTGTATGGCTCATTTTTTGCATTATGCAATATTAGTTCCAATGTACCATAAATACCATCCCTCTTACAGAGAGAAAATATTTTTTGAGGGATGCTCGTCTCACTCCACCCCAAAGCCAACTCCGCTTTTAAAGTCTTTGCTTAAGTTTTTTTTCTCACCATGAATCTCGGCGTTGAGGCCCAGGCACTTGTCGGCGTACTTGCACCACTTGGCGCAGCCCTCGTTGAGCTTGGGGTTGGGGAAAACGTATCCGCAGCCCTGGCAGCGCCTTCTGGCATCGTCTTTGAAAAACTCCACCTTGCTGCCGCACTCGGGGCAAATGATGTCAAAAATATCTCCAGGTTTCCAGAACTGTGTGTTTTGTCCAGGGCACAGGGTTGGCATAATATATCCTCCTCTTAAAGAGGCGCTTGAGCTTGGAGCACTTGATAGCCTCTTTTCACGTCTCAAGTATCCCACTATCAAGATGGTGATTTCCTTCACATAAATCAAGCTTTTTTAAGGCTAAAAAGCGGAATTTCAAAATAACTCCTTCATATTATGAGAGTTTCCACAAACCAAGCCCATAAGCTAGCCAAAAAAAAATTTTTTTTTCCCACCTCCCGTAATAGGCACATATCCATGAGTAAGGCCCAAGAGAATGGGAGATTTCTCTCCCAAGCGCCCTTGGGCCTTTTATGAGGTGTGTTACGAAAAAATGGCCTCCAGAGCCACTAAGAAGAGCCTTGGAGGCGCTCAAAAAAACTATTTGGGGATGTTGAAAAAGAGGGAGGTTCCGTAGTCAGTCTTGTCGCACTTGGTTAGATCCTCATAGGGCTTCTCCGAGCGTGCGGTAAGGATCCAGTCGCCTGCTGCCAGAGGCACAAAGGTGAGCTCGCCCTTGGAATCAGAGACGCTCACAAAGGCCCTGGCTTCAGGTGATCCCACCAGCTGGTCGTAGCCAGCGAAACGTCCCTCCACCTTAACCCCGGGCGCGGGCTTACCGTCCAGATAAACCGTGAGGGGCACCTTGTCGCCTGGTTTAACCGCGCTGGGGTTCACCTTGGGGACTATCTCCAGGGGAAGGCCGGCCGGCTTACCGATGAGGTCACTTGTCGCCGGGGCGCCTACGTTGATGATGCCCTTGGCATTTTCAATGGTGTAGCCGCAGCTGGTAGCTCCCTTGGCCTCATTTTTGGGCTTCATGACCCAGCCGTCCGGTGTCTGGCTCCAGAAAATGGGCTTGACGTCGGAAATGAAGAGATAAGCTCCAGCCTGGGCCGGATCCTTGGATGTCCACTGGTAGTTGGGGGAAGAGCTAGCCGTGATGGGTAGCTCACCGCTCTGGCCTAAGAGCTTCACCTGAAAGTAGGGGAGCTCTTCATCTGGAATAGCCTCAAAGGCCGGGAAATTGTGGCCGTAGCCTACATTCAACTTGAGCGGCTGCCCAGCGGCCGGGGCATCGGCTGTTGTCCACATGTCATGGGCTAAGAGGGCTCCAGAAAAGCCAAGGGTAAAACAAAAAAGCAGGGTAAAAAAACCAACTTTCTTCATAAAATTCTCCAAGATTGTCCGCTCCCTGATTTCCTCAAGCTGAAGGCTTGTCTTTTGCAAAAGCCAGGGAGGGGTAATTTAAGCTCAAAACAAGCTTAAGCGGCCTTTTCGCCACTGGCCTTCTTCTTTTTGAAAAATAGCGTGACTATTAAGGCCAAATTTAAAATTAGGCTCAGTCCCAAAATCACATCAGCCACCGTTGCCTTCGCGCCACCGCCTCTTGGCGCCTGAGCTTTGGGTGCCTCTTGGGCGTCAGTCCCCATTGTCTCGCTCTGAAGAGGCTGTGGGGTGTACTCCAGCTCCCCCTGGGCCATATGGGCCTGCCCGTCATCCACCTTGAAGGTCCAATTGCCTTGTGAGCTGGGTCTGAAGGAAAAGTAGCCAAATTTGTCAGTGCGCCCTTTCTGATAGGGCACCTCAGCGTTCTCTGGTGAGAAGATGCTCACCTCGCTGTAGGCCATGTCCGAGCCATCGGTGTAGTAAAAATGCAACACAATCGCCTCATCATCCGGGCTTTCCAACCAGGCTACCCCATGGGCCCAGAGAGCCCCCTGCCCTAAGGCGAAAAAAACCGCTAAAAGAGCTATGGTGTATGTTAATTTTTTCAAAGCGCCTCCAAAATCAGCTTCATTTCTGATATGCGCACGGTTATATAATCCCAGCTTTGGTTTTTCGGGAAAAGAATAACCAAGAGGGATAGGGCAAAATTTAAAAACATTGCCGCAATAAAAAAAAGCCTGACCCTGAAAAGATTGTTTCCAGATTCAGGCTTTCGTAGCCAATTCATAGTGTTTAGGAGAAAAAGAGACTGAGACAGAAAAAAGCTCATTCCGCTTGAAGCGGTTATGATTCGTGACTATCAAATTTCTTCATGAAACTTGAATTCCAGTCGCCTTCTGGCAACTATAGGCTTATTCTTTTTTAACACAATCTTATAACAATAGCAAGACTATTTTTTCTCAAAGACCAAGGGAAAAACTCTTTTAAAGGGCAAATACTAACTTTAAAAACCCATCCATCCACTCCCCCAAGAAAATAGTGTTTACCTCAGGTAGTCGCGAAATGGTTTTTTATTACAAGGCGTATATTTTCACGCAAAGAAAAACTTTCCGTAAGCTTTTCGCGAAATTTAAAAATTAAAACTCGACTCTCGGCACTCAAGGAGAGCTATAGATGAAAGGAGGACAAAAAAATAACAATTAATTAACTTCTTTTTGGCTCTAGTTTTGTTATTATCGAAAGAAAAAACGTGAAGATAGTAAATATAAATCTCTCATAATGTAGACCAATCATGACCTCTAGCGCTTTTAGGTGAGCCTTTAGGTCAAATATTAGTGTGATAAGAGGGCTTAATTTGTCACTACAGTTTTGCTCATCAAAAATTATTTAAAGCGTAAGACTACATTTTAAAATATTTAGAAAGTACCCTTCAGGGCGTAAATGATCGTCTATTCCCTAACAAGCTCAACTCTAAAAAAGACTTTTTTCAATATTCTAGTTTTTTTATTTTGAGTTCTTAAAACATTTGTTTTTTGATTTAAATATTTTATTTCTCAATACTTTATAATATATAAGATTTAACGATAAATACTTTAATTAAAATTTTATTTTAATAAAATCTATAATAGTAAGTATAAGCATACAATATAAACGTATAAATACACACTTTTATTTTATCCAGAAAACAGATCTTTCCCCACATTGATTATTCCCCTCGCGCGTCGCTCTGTAAACGCTTGGAGCGGGATTCTTAAGCCCATGAGCGTAAAGCTTGGCAAAAGTAGCTTTTTTTCATTTTTCCCTCGCTTTCCAAAGGCTCGCATTTGGTTCATAATGTTGTCTGCATATTTAACGCCTTGGGCGGGTACAGAGGTAACTTGATGGCCGGCTTCACCTTACTCACACTCCTAGATGACATCGCCTCCATATTGGACGATGTGGCATTAATGACCAAAACCGCGGCCACAAAGACCGTGGGGATCGTGGGTGATGACCTGGCCCTCACCACTGAGCAGCTGACTGGTTTCAAGGCCTCAAGGGAAATCCCGGTGGTGGTCTCCGTGGCCAAGGGATCAATGGTGAACAAGCTCATCTTGATTCCGGCGGCGCTTATCATCAGCGCCCTCTTTCCCAAATTATTGCCACCACTATTAATGGTGGGAGGCTCCTGGCTCTGCCTGGAGGGGGCTGAAAAGGTCTATGAAAAACTCCACCACTTCCTCAAGAGAAAAACTGAGAAATCTAAAGACCTTGAATCCCCTGAAGAGGCCGCTAAAAAGCTTGCGGCGATTAACCTCACCCCGGCTGAGCTGGATGCCAAGGAGAGACAAAAAATAAAAGGGGCCGTGAGAACGGATTTTGTGCTCTCAGCCGAGATAATCACCATAGCCCTAGGCTCCATACCTGAGCATATATCCTTTGTCACCAGGACCGGCGCCTTGATCCTGGTGGGCATCATCATGACCATAGGCGTCTACGGCTTTGTGGCCGGGATCGTCAAGCTGGACGATTTAGGATTTTTGCTTTTGTCCAAGCCTGATAGAGGGAAGTTCCGGGACACTATGGGGCATTTCCTGGTGAAGGCCGCGGCGCCAATTATGCGTATATTGGGAATCGTTGGAACCATCGCCATGTTTCTGGTGGGCGGCGGCATCCTGGCTCACAACCTGAATCTGTTCCATGTCCACAACAAGATGCTGGAATACCCTCTAAACATAGTGGTGGGTGTTGTCGCGGGTTTTATAATACTGGGACTCCTCTCCCTGGCGCATCTCATTGTGGGTCTATTTAAAAGAAAAAAAGACCTGGAAGTTGAATCGCCTGATAAATA
>JAITJT010000032.1 GCA_031278795.1 Deltaproteobacteria bacterium
CACGCCCCTTTACGTATTTTTTAAAGTGTTTTTAATTTTTTTAAATTGTTCATAGAGCTTTTGGGTACTTTAGCCGCAAATTTTTCCGCTTTTCCCCAAACCAAGGAGAGCCTCAGCATAGATAAAAAACGGGGTTCGGGGCCTAAAAACAAGAAAAAAGTCAGAAAAACCACCAGATGGAGGTGACATAATCTCGGGCACCGCCATTAGAAGCGTTGAAAGAGTTTTCCTCTAGGAGGAGGTGAGATTTCCGGAAAGTACCTGAAAACATTGAACTTTTCCGGATAAAGAGACCTTTTCAATTATTTGGCATAAAAGGTGCTTATAACTCCATCGGGAAGAAAACGATCCATATTTTTATGGTTTCGTTGTTATATGGAGGAATAAACAATGAGAAAATCCACAGTTTTAGTCCTAGACTCCTTTAGGGACAACATGACCAGGATATCCAGCGCTGTGAGGCCCTTTTCCGCGGGCGTCATGTGGGCCGAGACCTTTGACGAGGCCAAGAGGCTGATTAGCGAGGCCAGGCCTCAGATAATACTAGCCGCTGACGACCTGCCGGGGCTCTCCTCGCCTGTGGAGCTGATCGAGCTCATCAACAACTACAGGCTAGCGGCCCAGTTGGTGGTGCTCACTAGAGAGCCCAACTTTGAGAGGGACATGGACCTGGTCGCAAGCGGTGTGTTCATGGTGCTGGCGTCGCCCATCAACGTGGAGAAACTCAGGCGCGTTGTGAAAAAAATCTTAGACAGCTATGATATCTTCAACAGCATAACCACCCGCAGCCCCTTGGATATCGAAAAGGAGCTAGCCATATACAAGTGCCTGGCTTCCCACCAGGAGATCGAGCCCCTGGTGGACTCCATCCGCCAAGCCGCCTCCCAGCTCTTCGAGGGAGCAAACGTCGAGGTGGAGCTGGAGCCTTCCATCAGCCAGTCCTGTTCGGAGGATGACTCCATGATAAGCTTCGAGCCAAATAAATGGCAGCAGCCAGGTGCCGAGACCCACAAATTCGCGTGGAAAGGTGAATCCCTGGGCTCGCTCACCATCTCCTTTCCCAACGGCCAATCCGACGTGAGCCAGCTGGATGCGGAAACCTTGGACGAGCTGGTCTGGGCCGCCTCCTTGCACCTCTACCAGGCCAAGCGGTACCAGGACGCCTTGCAGCTAGCCTCCAGGGACCATCTCACCGGACTCCTAAACCGCAGGGCCTTTGCCGAGAACCTCTCCAGGGAGTTTGCCAAGGCCGAGCGCCACAACACGCCCATGAGCCTGCTCATGCTGGATATAGACCACTTCAAGAGCATAAATGACAACTTCGGCCATCAGGCCGGAGACGAGATATTGAAATGGCTCGCGAGCGTGCTTCAGAAAACCATCCGCTTTGGCGATCTGGCCTTCCGGGTAGGTGGAGAGGAATTCGCGGTGCTTCTGCCCTGGGCTGACGAGGAGCAGGCCAAAATACTCGCCGAGAGGCTGAAAGTAGCCTTAGCCGAGGACATGAATCTGAAACTAGCCCACCTGGTGCGCCCCACCATAAGTCAGGGAGTCGCGACCATGAAGCATTTCCTTATAAAAACTCCCGAAGATTTGATATACTGGTCAGACCAGGCGATGTATCTCGCGAAAAAAGAGGGACGCAACACCATTCGCCTCCTTACCGATTTGCAATCCAAGACAAAATTCGAGGATACCCACTATGTCTTCCAATGAAGAGAGGCGCAAAGGCCTGAGGGCCATGATGCCCACCCAGATGCTCTTTAACCTGCTCGACTCTCCGGCGGATTATATCCGCGGACAAAACTCCACCGTCAAAAGGCTCGCGGCCCTGGACGCCGAGCCCATGCCCAGGCCCAAATCCGAATCCCACATACTCCTCTCCCGCATTGACCGCAAACTCTCCCTAATCCTCAGCATCTTGGCCGAGTCTAGCACCCGCAAAACCTACATGAACCAGGCCATGGTGCAGGACATCTCGGAATTTGGGCTCTCCTTTGGGCACTACACGGACTTTCCCATCGGGACCTACCTGGAGATAGGCCTGGTGCTCCCCTACTCTGAGGCCCGCATGATGGACATTGCCGGAAGGGTGGTGAGGATCCTAGGGGCCGAGGAGAACACCTCATCCGAGCGCTTCATGTACGGCTTCGAGTTCACTGACATCCTGGGAAGCGACCAGAACGAGATTGTCCAGTGGATCTTCACCAAACAGCGTGAAGAAATCAGAAGGCGCCGGGAAATCCTTTAAAACACCTAAAAATCGCTTAAAAACGCGGCTAATAATCCAAAATATTAACTTTTAAGAAGCTATAATTTTAAAAGAGAATCCAAAACACCACATATTATTGACTGTTAAATTTAAATTTTAGCTTTTCTAGTTATTTTATGGCTTTTTACCTAAAGAGCTTAATGAAAAAAATTTGTGAGACCACTATTCTCTCTAGTGCCCTTGTCTTTCCCATAGCTAAACGCTTAGAAAGCTATCGAGCCTTTAAACATTTCCAAAAACGCCCCTTTCCCTCTCAATTGAAGCTCTTTCTACGACTTATTGGGTCCTGCAAGGGAAATGAAAGAGGTCGCCACCTTTTCCAGAAAGGTAAAATCATGCTCGCAAACTACGAGAGTGATTTTTGACTTCGTAAGAAGATTTTCAATTTCCATTCTGCTGATGATGTCTACGTTCGCTAGTGGCTCATCCCAAAGGTAAAGGTGTGCCTCTGTCAAAATGCTTGCCGCCAGGTAAGCTTTTTTTCTTTGGCCTAAACTTAATGAGGAAAAGTCAGAATTTAGCGCCTCTCTCGTAAAGCCCAGAAGTCTCAAAAGGCTCTTAAAGCGTCCCTCGTCTAAGCCTCTTTCCTTGGCCATCTCCCTTAGGTTTAAGGTAGTGGCATCCGGATTTTGCGGGACAAAGGAAACGATAGCTCTCTTGGAGACTTTCAATTCCCCCGCAATAATCCTTCCTTCGCCCATAAGAAGCTTCATAAGAAGCGATTTTCCAGAGCCGTTGGGGCCCTTAAGCGCCAATCTGTCCCCTTGGTTTATTGTAAAAGATAGATCTGTTAAGACCGGTTTTTCATCGTAGCCAGCGCTCAAGCTTGTTGCCCTAGCTATTACACCCCCCTCAAAGATTAATGGTTTTAGGCTAAGCTCGGAGCTCTTCTTTTCCGTCTTGACTATCTCCCTTCTTTCCTCAACGGCTTTTTCTCTTCTCCTTGTGATGTTTTTACTTTTTTTCTGCATTTTGGCGGCTTTATGACCAATAAAGCCTCTATTCACAGGGCCCTTGCCGTATTTTCCTTTTTCCGTTGATTTGGCCCAGTCCGAGCTTTTTTGCGCGGCCTCCTCCAGCCTTTTTATGTCTTTTTTGAGCATCAGAGCGTTAAGCTCCCGCCTCTTTTCCTCCCTTTCTCTGTTTTCCCACCAGACGCTGAAATTGCCGCGACACAGCTCCGCTCCCTCCGGGTTTAAGGAGATGATATGGTCAACCGCCCCATCTAAAAGCTCTCTATCGTGGGAGACCAGGATGAAGCCCTTTTTCAAGGAGAGGTAACGGGCGACTACGATCCTTCCTTCCCTATCAAGGTTGCGGACGGGTTCGTCTATGAGGGGAAAGACCTCGTCTTCGGTAAAGAGAATGGATAAGAGTACCTTAACTCTCTCTCCGCCGGAAAGTTCCCCTATGGGCCTTTTTAAGGTGTTTTCGGGAAGTTTTAAGAAGTCGGCCTCGCGCTTGAGTTTCCACTCTAGAAGCCCATTGTCTGGCCTAAGCGCTAAGGTTAATTCCAGGGCGTTTAGCCCCTCGTTTGGTAGTTCCGGAGGGAAGTATGGCAATGGGAAGGGTGTGATAATACTACCCGTATGTTCCAATGTACCTTCCAGAAGACGAAGTAAAGTTGTCTTGCCTCTGCCGTTACGACCGACGAGACCCAGTTTCCAGGAGGTATCGATATTTAAAGATAGTGAAGAGAAAAGAGGATCCCCGCCCGGATAATTGAAGCTAAGGTCCTTTATGATTATGGTTGACATGACGGACTATTCCTAAGAAGCTCACGAGGAACTTTTTATAACGCGGAGGTTTGGCTATTATCCGAAATTTATCAACCTAGCTCTTCACCTTAACTCCTTTATATCTTGTTATTTAGATGTATGAATTATGGAAGTCCTTAAAGCCTAACAAAAAACAATAGTCGCGTCAAATGATAATTTGTTGCAAGCTCGATTTAGCACATCGTCTCTGATTTTTAGTTTTTTTGCCTAAGGCTTGTTAGGAAACGGAGAAAGTTTAAAAAAAAGATGCCTTCGTAAAAGGACTCCCGCTACGGAAGAGGCGTTTTAGCAGATGTTGAAGCCCCCAAAATAAGACTTAGGTCAAAATAGTAAAGATCCTCAGCCTCAAGAGGGGGTTTTCACCTAAAGTCCCAAGGCATCCACACCAAAAAAAGAGAAACGCGCCCTCCTAGGGCCCTGCTTGGCCCCTACCGGCATTACTCAGAGACAAAAAACCTTTGAGCTTACTAGCCATTTGAGCCTGGTTGGCACGACTATTGCTGTAATATCCGGAGTGACCTGAGCCAACCCTGAATTCAGGGGGATATTGGTCACATGCGAAGTTATGGTGGACGCCCCAGGGCAGCACCAGATAAGCCCAGAGGCCCTTAGCCTTGGGAAACGGCCCTTTCAAGGCCTTTTAGTAATTTTAGATTATTTGCCCATATGTTCAGTTTTAGTTCACCAAAACTTCTCAATTGCTCCCTTGAGCGCCACCCTTTAGGGGCGCGACCCTTGACCATTTTGACTCCTAACTAGTGCTAAAGCCTTAGGCTTTGGCTTTTTCCCCCTCAGGCTGACAGTGGCGTATGCCTTTTTCTCTTAAAGCTTGTCCAAAAGCTAGTGGTTCCGGCCTTTTCCACTTTCCAGATTTTGTGGCCTTCCTTGTCCTTTGGAGAGAAAAGAAGAGAAAAACTTGACAAATACTTAATTCGCCACTATCTTTATAGTAGAGATATTCTGTCCTAAGGACGGAGAAAATTCCAGGCTACTTGAAGTCCAAATACTAGATAGGCAGTTATTTGAGCAATCTATCCAAAATGCTGCTTTTTGTTTTTTTGTGCCTTAATTTTTCGCTTTTATCTTAATTTTCATACATTTTTTGGCGTTTTGTTTTATTTACTCTTCTTTATTTACCTTTCTTAATATTAGCCTCTTCTCTTTACCAGCGGATTGGATTTTTTAAGCCTGCCAAGGGAGCCTCCCAGAAAAATGATACTACACTGTCCCGGCTGCAGAGCAAAATTGCGCCTTGCGGACGAGTATAAGAACAACAAGGAGATTTGGATCAAGTGCCCCAAATGTGGCGAGAGGTTCAGGCCCCAATCCTCCGATCTGGTCGCCCAGCTCACTAGGGAGCCCAAGGTCGAGGGGCCAAGTCCTGAGAGCCGCAGGAAGGTGGAGGACCTCCTCAACCGCATGGATCTGGACAAGATGAGCCAGGCCAAGCAGGATCGGGACGAGTTCTCTCTAGATGCCATTCCGGTCATACCGGAGCCCCCGCAAAGGGCGAAGATATTCCTGGTTATCACCGCACTTCTGGTGGTGGCTATGCTCTTAGCGCTTGGTATCATTTTCAAGTATTCCGTGGCGCCCCCGGTGCAGACCCAGGCCGCGGAGACTCCGCCACCGCCTGATTACGGAAAGGACATACTCCTCTACGACCTCATGTCACTGAGGAAGGACATCCTGAAGCTCAGGCACGTGGATAGAACCATAAACTACCGGGGAAGGGAGTCGAGGATCTACAAGTACTTCGTCTCCAACCTGGCGCCGGATCTCTGCCAGGACATAACCAACATACACATTTGGTCTCCCCAGACCTCCCAGGGCTTCAAGATGAGCGCCAGCTGCCTATCGCCCACCCTGGAGGCGGCCACCCTGGAGGTGGACTGGAACATAAACGCCGCGAAGATTTCCATACCCGGAAGGCCCCTGGTGGTGGATCTTCCGCTTCCAAGACCCTAACTTAGATAGTTTTAAGCTTTTTGGCCCTACTAATTAGAGCTGGATATTAAGGAACAATCGTAAAGATCACCTAAATCGACCGAGGATTTGAGCCGTGAAAACCACACCGCTAGACATAAACCCAGGAGTCCCCAAAGTCTCCCCCGAAAGCGTAGCTTCCTTTAGGAAGGCCACTCGCGCCCCCCAGGGGACGCTTAGGGAAATGCCGCAACTTAAAGATAAGTCCCTCAAAAGCGGCCTCACCCTGGTGGAACTTTTGGTGGTCATCGTCATTTCCTTGATTGTCTCAGGTGTCGCATTCTCCGTCTACCGCTTAAACGCCAGCTATTACTATAGGGAGGATGCCTACCTCCAGCAGTACCAGAACCTGAGGGTGGCCCTCTACACCATCAGCCGTGACGTGCGCATGGCCGGAAACGGCTTTTCAGTTCTAGGCCCCAGCCTCAAACAGATCCAGGTCTACACCCCCACCATGGAGAGGGCCACCTGCGGGAGCCCCGCCACGACCACCGTTTTCGGTTACGACTGGTTCAGGCATTCAAATTACACCTCCTATGTACCGCCCGACACCTGCATAGCCGACCCTAGCGCCCCAGGATGCTCCGGAGGAGGTTCAGTCCCCTGCAGCGTAAACCCAGCCGATACCCCTGGAGTGCGGGCTATATTCGGTATTGACGGAGGCGAATACGACTCTGACAGCATCACCATCTTCCGCTCGGAGATAGAGTCCGGCGAGCTCCTGGGAAAGCTCACGGCGGTCTCCGGAAACAAAATCACCATCACTCCGGAAGCGGAAACCTCTGACAAGAATTTCGAGAAGGCCATTTTGCCTGGTGACATCCTGGCCCTGGTGAACGGAGAAAACGCCGTTGTCCTGGAGGTGGCCGGCGACTACATTGACGGCGACACGGAGATACCCATCAAGACGGGCGGACGCTTCACCCCCAATTCCCTCACCAGCATCCCCTACCTAAGCGGCTCATTCATCTACAATTTCCGGGACGTGACCTTCGTCACCTACTACGTGGATCAGGAAAAGAACCAGCTCATGGCCGACTACCACGATAGGACCAAGATAGACGACGGAGGAGCCGATCGCAGCGACGACCCTACCGGCAGACGCTCCTTCGCCGTGGCCTACAATGTGGAAGACCTACAGATCTACTATTTCTTTGACGACGTGAACATGGTCCTAGTCGCGACCGATCCGGCCATCAGCACCGCTAGGCTAGATGACCAAAGAATCAGGGCCGTGGCTATAGGTATTACCTCAAGATCGCCTTACGGCGAAGGTGCCCGCAACAAGTTCAGACCAGCCCTGTTCAACAGGAGGGCGGGCACTGACAGAGACGACCGCGTCCGCTCCACCCTGGTACAGACCATATATCTGAGGAACTACCAACAATGAACCGCCCATCCTCTCACCTAAAAGGGAGCTCTCCAGGCCTGCGATCGGGCTTCACACTCTTGGAGCTCCTCACCATAGTCGCCATCATCGGCATACTCGCCATGATAGTGTACCCCAACATGTCCCGCTTGATTCCGGAGAGGAGGATATCCTCCGAGGCCAGGATAATTGAGGGCTATCTGCAAAAGGCCAGGGTAAAGGCATCCAATGTCCAGAGACCCATAAGGGTGGTCATCAACTGCAACGCCACTCCCTGCTGGGTAGAGAGCCAAAGGGCTGTCTATGAAGGAAGCGAGGTGGACCACTGGGTAGCGGAGGGAGACAAGCGCTTTATCAACAGCATGGTGGCCTTTATGAACGCCTCAGGGGGTTTTGGCTATGACGGGGAGGCCCTTCCCTCGGACTGGAAGGTGTTCTTCGCCATTTACATGCCGGACAGCCGGGTCTACTCCAATCCCCGGCCCTTCGAGCTCTTTTTATACAACAGCGAAATGAAAGCGGACGTAAACCCCAAGGACGGTTGGAACCTCTCCGTGAGTAACGATTCCGGGAGAGTCCTCTTAAAAAGAGACAGCCGCAATACCACTTAAACATTTAAACGCCTTTAGACATCAAGAGCCTCATAAGACACACAGGCATTTTCAACGAATATCGCAGAGGGTAAAATGATTTCTTCCAGTACATATGGAAAAACCCAAAGCCGGAGTAGCGCCCTGAAACCAGGATTCACCCTCCTGGAAGTCATCGTGACCGTGCTCATCATATCCATCGGCTGCATGGCGGCGCTCATGATGCAGTCCAGCGCCCTCAAGAGCAACAGCATCTCGGACAACATGACGGTGGGCACCTTCCTGGCGGAATCCGAGATAGAGCGCCTCAAGGCCATGGCTCACGACGACCTCAAAGCCGAGATAAGCTCCAAGGGCACAACTGTCACAAAGTACCTCAACCGCAAATCCGAGGTCTGCCCCTCTTCCAGCGCCGCTGGCTGCCAGGACTACATATACACCATGGAGCTCAACTACTTCCTCCCGCAGCCCACAAACTACTCCGTCCAGGCCGAGATCGAGGTGAGGTGGACTGACAACACCGGAAAGCGCAGCATTTTTTACAGCACCATATTCACGGACCTTGACTACTGA
>JAITJT010000033.1 GCA_031278795.1 Deltaproteobacteria bacterium
GAATCGGGTCGAAAATATAAGCTAGTTTACATAATCTCCATTATCGGACATTATTATTATATGAAGCTATGCTCTTTGAGCCTCATTTTAATTTATGTGACTTAGCTGTATTTTGACCATTTTCAAGCTGTTTTCCGCTGATATTTCTTCAAATCTCACGAAATCTATACCCCCTCTTCCCTTTCCTGAAAATAAAAAACTTTTTTTACAGGTTCTGACAAATAAGCTAAGACAATTGATTTATCTTTCCCCTTAGGTCCATACTACCAAAGATTCGATGCTATATGTCATATTGGGCTGGAATAGCTGCTTTGCCGCTAAATATTACAGGGACAATTGAATATTTTACCTCAGAGAACTGTCGGTGTGTGAGTTTGCCAGGCAAATCAAGGATATATTATCTGGTTATATAATATGCTAAAAAGGCAAAAAGCATAACTATAGATAGCTAAAATTGAATTTATCATGTTAAAAAAAATATGAAGACTCTATATATAATAAAGAATAAAAATTATATTTATATAGATTTTAAAGTATATTTTAAGCATAAAAAGTTGTTTATGGTTTTATAAAGTCTTTTTAAATTTATAATAGATATTTTTAGGCAAAATAATCCAATTTATCGTTTTAAAAATTCATTATAATAGTACTAAAAGAATAAAAAGTTATCATATATATTTTATTAGCTTTATTGACAAATAAATTTTCAAGATATTATTTTTTTAATCTAAAATATATTTATTTGGCTTATAAAATTTTTGAGAATTGCCGTATTATCAAGCGATTATCTTAAAAATGGAGAAAATACTTTTTTAATCCAATTTCTTGACAATTTTTTTTTATTTGATAAAATTATATAAGTGAAAACTTCCGATTAAAATAGATTTTTAAATGTAAATTTTGATTCGTTTCTGAAATAACAATGTGATCACGTATTTCAGGGGTACACTCCCCTTCCTCTCTCCACTCGTGCGGGGTTAAAAGCCCCGTTCCTCCTCCACTCGTGCGGGGTTAATAGCTCCGTTCCTCTCTCCATTGTTATGGGGTTACTATACCCCTATCCACACTCCACCAGTATTATATTTTTTGACACCCCTACCCTCACTCCAAACATGTGGGTCAGGCTATTTTTGCACATATTCCTAAATGATATGGTGCTTACCACCTTCATAACTCACTCAAGCGACATTAGGATTATGTCTACCCTGCCCTCGCTGATTAATTATAGCTAAACCTGAGCAACACTTAGGTGCATTTCGATTTTTTCAGTGGAATTTATTTAGTCGTTGTACTAAAGAAAACATATAACATATAGAGAGATATTGGAGGTAGTTTTATGCAAAGCGTCATAGGCTTGCTCTGTAGAAATGACAGAAGCATTTATAAACAATCACATTTCTTAACTTTAATATTATCCTTAGTTTTCTCGCTAGTTTTAGCGATAAACACAAACGACATCAGTGCCCAAACAGAAATAGATGTCTCAAATGTAGTTACACCCGATCCGGCAGATAACGCAAATAGCGGACTTGTCACACCTCCGTCGGGTTCACTCACTTCAGGAAACAATCTGACATTTGATGAAGTGAATACCGGCAATTCTCTCTATGATTTCTCTGTTACCGCAGGGTTTTCTGATTCAAATGGCAGAGTGTACAATAACATATTAGATTTACTCACGGTACCTTCGGGTATTGGAGACTGTTCAGATTCATGTCATGGATCAGCTTATGGCGGTTGGTCATCCGGCGGTCAAGTTGACACTAACACAGTAAAAATTGAATACGACGGTTCAAATCTTGCGTATATTATGAATCAGGTAATAGGCGGGGAATCGCTTGGAACCAATGTTAAAGTATCTGGAAATACTGTAACAATTGCTAACGTCATGACAGGTACAATAATAGGTGGAAGAAACAAAGGATCTGGTAATGTTGAACAAAACACCATCACTATAAATGCAGGAACAGTTGTTGACTCAGCTGGAGCTGACAATTATATAAGAGGTGGAGATGCAGCAAATGGTAGTGCTATAGGAAACAGCATAACGATCACAAGTGATACAGATGCTTTTGATTTTCAAGGAACCACCATATCAGACATAACAGCAGGTTATGTCCACACTGGTGGAAACGCGACAGGAAACTCAATAACAATTACTAACAATGATTCCTCAAACACTATTTCAATTGATAAGGCGGATGTCGTAGCTGGTTACGTTGGTGGCGGTGGAAATGCTCAATCCAATACAGTTACTATCACCGGTGCTCATATAGATATTAAGGCGGATGGAACTAATTTTACATACGGAAACATCTACGGAGGCAAAGTCACTGGCGGAGACGCTATAGTGGGCGGGGGTGATGATACTGGAAACAAGGTGCTTATTGATGGGATTAAAGTAGATTCCGCGGCAGAAACATTTTTAGTAAACGGCAATGTTTACGCGGGAGTTGCAGATGTCGGTACCAATACAGCAACTGTTAGTAATAACAGCGTGGAAATAAAAAATATCAAAGCAGGTTCAGGGACTATGTTCAACGTGGCGGGCGGAACCCTGGAAACAGGAAGTTCCTCAAGCACAGCCACAAACAACACTGTTGTCGTCTCTAATGTTGAAGCCTATGATGCATACGGCATGTTTGTAGGTGGTTTAACTAAAGTTCAAGGAACAACTGTTTCTCAGAACACGGTTACAGTAAATGAAGCCGCAAATGTTTTTTCCATATCAGGCGGGTATGTATGGTATGGAACTAATGCCACCGCAACTGACAATACGATTATTTTTCAAGGCGCGAGAGTTCAGTATGCTTATGGAGGTTTCGCCTCTTCAGGAACCGCTTCGAACAACCATGTTATTATCGAAAGCGGAGAGAATAATATTGGTGAGTTGCACGCTTTTGGTGATTTGCTTATTAAAGATGGCACCAATACAATTCTTACTTTTGGAGAAACAAATACAATTGTAATTAATGGTGGAACAAATTATTTCCAAAGCATGGCTGTAGTTGGACCGGGTACAGGTGACTGCGGAATATGCATAAACGGTGGAGTTGTGAACCATACTTACAGCATTAACGCTGGTACACAAAATATCGTTTTGCAAAAAGGCGTCCTAAAAATGTCTGATGCCGGTTCTGGAAATCCCCTTGAGATCAACGCGGCAAACTTATCCATTTCAAATGGTGGTTTATTGACATTGGACTATGATGTCAAAATAAACGCTCCTTTGACTTTTGGGGACAATGCTACAATTAATATCGCCACACACAACCTGGATCTAACAAAATCAAATATTCATATAGGCAAAAACGCCGTACTACAAATCACAAAAGATGACACAAAACAAGGTCTTGCGGATGTAACAGGCGCTACCATTGACGGTGACCATGTAGAGGTTGAACTAACAGGCGATTTCAAAGAAGGAGATTTGTTAGTTAAAGGCGTCACCCCAGGTGATGTTTCCCATTTCTACCATAGTGGATACTTCTTCACCACCGTTGACCCCAGTAGCGGTGGAGTTGACCCTCCCAGCGGCGGTGATAAACCCAGTGGAGGCGATACACCCAGCGGAGGTGATACACCCAGCGGCGGTGATAAACCCAGTGGAGGCGATACACCCAGCGGAGGTGATACACCCAGTGGAGGTGATACACCCAGTGGAGGCGATACGCCCAGTGGCGGCGATACACCCAGTGGAGGCGATACGCCCAGCGGTGGCGATACGCCCAGCGGCGGCGATACACCCAGCGGCGGCGATACACCCAGTGGCGGTGATACGCCCAGTGGAGGTGATACACCCAGCGGAGGTGATACACCCAGTGGAGGCGATACGCCCAGTGGTGGCGATACACCCAGCGGAGGTGATACACCCAGTGGAGGCGATACGCCCAGTGGCGGCGATACACCCAGTGGAGGCGATACGCCCAGTGGAGGCGATACGCCCAGCGGCGGCGATACACCCAGCGGCGGCGATACGCCCAGTGGCGGTGATACACCCAGTGGCGGTGATACACCCAGTGGCGGTGATACACCCAGTGGCGGCGATACACCCAGCGGCGGCGATACACCCAGCGGCGGCGATACACCCAGTGGCGGCGATACGCCCAGTGGCGGCGATACACCCAGCGGCGGTGATACCCCCAGTGGTGGCATTACCCCCAGTGGAGGTGGTGGCATGATCATTGACCATGAGTACAGCGCGGCTAGCATGCATCAGGAAATTTTAGATTTGGTTGACACCCATTCCTTGATTCTCACTCCAAATATCGCGAACGCGGTCTCTCTAGTTGAAAGAGTATCCAAAAGCGCGCCTAAGTCAGAGCTAACTAAAATACTCTACAGAATAATCACGGATCTTCACAATGTTCCCATCGACGTTGAAGAGACTATATCTCAGCTAATTGGGGAATCACTATTGGAAGTTCATCACGCCGTAAACGATGTCGCTGGCAAGGCTCAGGGCATGGTAAACGGCAGGCTCGACAAGATAAGATCCAACGGCATGCTTCCACCATCCTCCGGCGCAGATGACCCAAAGAATCACATTTGGGTTGGAACCTTTGGAACCTGGGCGAGACAGAAAGCCCGTGGAGTCTATAATGGCTATAAATACGATAGCTGGGGCGTGTCCATCGGCTACGACAGACAAATAGCCTCCATTGAAGGCCTCCTCTTGGGTATCAATGGAACCTTCGCGAAAGGTAAACTTAAAACGGATCACGAGCTGACTTCAGTCGACCTCGATTCTATGAGCGGCACCGTGTATGGAAGCTACACTTTCCACAACATGTTCTTTGTGGATCTGAGCGTCTCTTTCGCCCGCAGCAAGAGCGATTACAGTATCCAGCTCATCCACGGCGGCCATAAGACCGGTAGTTTCGATACCGACACCACGCAGATTGGCTTTAGGACAGGATTTATATTTAACGCGGGTTCAATTAAGATTACCCCATCAGTGGGAGTGAGGCACACGAGATACACCCAGAAGTCATTCACGGAGACAGTATACGATTCATTCCATCCTGCCAACGTCTTTGACGCCGCCTCCGACTCTTTCGTGGAGATTCCCATTGAGATCACATTCGCGGGAACCTATGACACGGGCTCCGTGAAGATTACCCCGGAGTTATCCGTGGGCTTCACCAGCATGGTCAAGCGCCCCAAGAACAGTTTCTCAGTGGGTTTCGCGGGCTCTTCCTACCGGGCTGAAATCGTCGGGCCCCAGCCTGATAGGAATTCCTTCCAGGCTGGCCTGGGCCTTAAGATTGAAACCCCAAGCAACGTTGAGGTTTTCCTGGAGTATGACGCTGGGTTCGCGAAGAGCTTCACCGAGCACAGGCTCTCCGCGGGCATAGGTTATTACTTTTAAATAATCTAGCGTAAACTCTTGCGCCTTATCATAATGGGCCTCTCTTCTGGAGAGGCCCATTTTTTCTTATTCCTAAAATTAGGTTGCCACAATCTTTTTGAAAAAATTTATTAGCCTCATTGGAAAATTCCCAGATTTTTGTGCCCCCCTAAAATTTAGCTATAAATACAGCCTAAGTATGTCACCATAGCTTGTTAAAAAATTTATATTTATGTAAAAATATCTAATTAGCATATTTAATAAACTTATTATGAATATAAAATTATAATTTATTCTTTTTTTACAATCAAACCACCCACCACACAGCCTCTACTTCCTCTCAACTCCAAATAATTTTTAGCCAAAAAAATTTTTTGTTGTGATATACTTTGACAGTTGTAATCTAGCTGACTTGGAATCTTTCCGTCCGCAATAAGTAGCGAAACTTTTAGGATTACTCAGTCTGTTCAAATTATATGCTTAAATTACCCCTAAAAATATCAAGTGATATTGTTATTTTCGCGTGCAATCAACACATTTTCTGCTACTTATATTTTTCAAATCAGCGCTAAAAAACGCTAAACATGCGCTAAATTAAAGACTTTCACGGATCTATACTTTTCAAAGATCATGCGATAATTTCTTTTTACACCGGGCAATAACAATACCTTTTTTAAATCATTGGATTAGTTATTTTTCACGCTTCCTTTATGGCAAATGGAGGGATTTAGTAAACAATGTATCGCTTAAATTTAAAAACGACAATGCCTGTTGTCTTTCTCATATTAATGTTTCTCTTATGGGCATATCCTTTGGCCCTTAGAGCCCAGGAAGTCTCGCAGGCACCTGTTACAGAAGAAGAAACTCCCCCGCGAGCCCCGGTCGCACCCTCCCCTACCGACCAAGCCCAAGTTGCCAAAGAGGAGCCCAGTAAAGAGACAAGCCAGCCGCAGAGCCAAGAGCCAAGCCAGGGTACCCAGACGCCCGCCCCCACGGATAACCCGCCAGAGGCAACCCCACAGAAAGCTCAAGGTGAAGCTACTCCGGACAATAGCCCTGAGAAGACAATTGCCAAGGACGCGAATCCGAACACAGCGGACAAGGATCTCCCTGCTGGCGCCACCGGCTCTAAAGAAGATCTAGATAATCTTAACGCAGCTGCCTTGGATTTCTACAAAAAAGGAATCTATTCCCAGGCCAAGGACAAGTACAAGGAGGCCTCTGACTTGGCCGAAAGCATCTACGGCCCCCAAAACACTATCACTCTGGAGAGTAAGATCCTCTACAACCGGGCGCTCCTCAAGGCGGGCTACCACCCGGAGTCCATAAAATATTCTGAGGAGCTCTTACCCACAGTGGAGAGGGAGCTGCCCCAGGACTCCCACCTGCGGCTTTTGCTCCAAGAGATTTTGGGCCTGGGCTATCTCTACGACGACGAGGACCAGGTGGCGCACGACTATTTTGAGAAGCTCTCTAGCGCGAGAGTTAGCCAACTGGGGAAGAACCACCCGGACACCTTGATTGCCCAGAGGATACTCTACGTTACTAAGAGGGCTTTGAAGACCCTGGAACCCCAGGACCTAGACACCCTAGAGGGAATCTTAGACGAGCAGATCCAGGTAAGTGGAGCAGACGATCCGGAAACCTTGGAGACCAAGTTCCAGCTGGCCTTCGCGACATTGCTCTTGACCCCGGACGGGGAATTTAAAGGAGACGTGGAGAAGAAGGTTCTGGGGCTACTTAAGGAAACCTTGGACGAAAGAAAGAAGCTCTACGGAGACATTCATCCGGATGTCTCGGAAACCATTAGCGCCTACGCCTTCATAGACGAAAGGGAGGGAAAGATTGATGATGCTATAAAGACCCTCGATCAGGTAATGGACATAGAGGCCAAAACCCTAGGGCCCGATCACCCCTGGTCGGTTAACTCCTACCTCATGGTATCCTTCCTCTATAAAAACGAAGGCAAATACCAAGATGCCCTCAAGTACCTGGATAAGGCCGTAAACTCCAGACTGAACTTCTATGGAGGCGAGACCATCCATAGCATTGACGCTAGGCATCTGGAGGCCGAGCTCTACTTCAACGAGTTAAACGATCCGGACCAGGCCTTGGAGATATTGCAGTTCATCTTTGACTGGAAGGAGAAGAACCTAGGGGAGGATAACGCCAGCACCTTAAACACCCTAGTCCACATGGCGGACATCCACGAGACCTTAGGAAACTTCGAGACCTCCCTGGGGATTTACAATAGGCTACTTAAGACCAGAATGACCGTCCTGGGCGCTGACCACCAGGACACCTTGCTCATAAGTAGCCGCCTGGCCTACCACCAGTTCCTCCAAGGAAATCTCCAGAAGGCCCAGCCCCTCTATGAGGAGCTCTTACAAAAATACATAGAAACTTTGGGCCCGGAGCACGACGACACCTTGGAGACCAAGGTGGCCCTGGGCGCCATCTACGCCAACAACGACAACAGCGAAAAGGCCAGAGACCTACTTGAGAGCACTCTCTTGGACTTCACTAGACTTAAAGGCCCTCTGGCTCCGGACACCTTGAGGACCAAGTCCTACCTGGCCACTATCTATGACAACCTTGGAGACACCCCCAAGGCCATCCAATACGCCTCCGACGTGCTCAAGTCCCGGGAGAATAGACTGGGAGACAAGCACTCGGACACGGTGTACTCCAGGTATCAGCTGGCCGGCCTCTACATGTCCGGAAAGGACTACCAAAACGCGGCCAAGCAGCTGGAAGTGCTGGTGGGGAACCAGTCCGAGCTCTTTGGGCCCTATGACCCCAGAACCACCTACTCCAGATTCGACCTGGCCACGGCCTACAAGAACTCCGACCAAAAGACCAAGGCCAAGGACACCTTCTTTTCACTTCTAAAAGACGTGGAACGCATCTACGGCCCCAATGACCCGCTCACCACCAAAATCCGCAACGAGCTCGCCCTGGTCTTCTAATCCTACCCCTTATCACACAATCAACATCGCATCCCCATAGCTGTAAAACCTAAATCCTTCGAAAATAGCCAGCTCATAGGCCCTCTTTACCTTATCCAGGCCCGCGAAAGCTGAAACCAGCATAAACAAGCTTGATGCCGGCAAATGGAAGTTGGTGAGGAGGGCGTCTGCTATTTGAAAGCTGTATCCTGGCCTTATGAAGATATCCGTGAGCCCCTTCCTCTCCCTTAGCAATCCATCCTCCCCGGCCCACTCCAGGGCCCTGAGGGTGGTGGTGCCTACGCTTAAAACTGGATGCGACTCATTTTTGGCCTTATTAACCTTATCCGCCGTATCCTTACCCACCTCCACGTACTCCTTATGTAGCTTTCCGCTTATTAGCTCTTTTTCCGTAAGCGGCAGGAAAGTGCCCATGCCCACCATAAGAAAGACCAAAGTACTGCCATATCCCCTCTTCGCTAAAAATTCCAGATACTCTTTGCTAAAGTGCAGCCCGGCGGTGGGAGCCGCAATGGCACCGTCTTTTTTGGCGTAAACGGTCTGGTAGCGTAAGAGGTCCTCTGGGCTATCCGGCCGCTTGATGTATGGTGGAAGCGGCATGTGGCCTAAGAGCTCAAAAACCTTGCTGGGGCTATCCTCAAAGTGGAATCTTATTAGCCTCCTTCCAGAGCTATCAAGCTCTAAAACCTCTCCGGAAAGCATCATGCCATTCCCCTCGATATTAACCCTAGCCCCAATATGGAGCTTTTTCCCGGGCTTACCTAGAGACCACATGGCGTGATCCCCCAAGCTATCGCCTTCCACCTTGGGGTTTAATATGAGTAGCTCCACCTTGGAGCCTCCCGACTCCCCATATAGCCTAGCTGGAGTCACCCTGGCCTCGTTCATGACCAGAAGGGTATTTTCCGGAAGAAAGGAATGCAGCTCAGAAAACCTGGATACCACAATCTCTCCTGTGTCTTTCCGGAGCACCAGGAGCCTGGAGCTACCCCTCTCCATGGTGGGCTCCTGGGCTATCAAGGATTTGGGCAGATGGAAGTGGTACTCCTCTAGGCCCTTTAGTATTTTTTGGCTCATAATCACCTTAAAAAAAGAGAATCTAAAAACAAAATCTTCCGTATTATGATAGTAAAAGTCCAAAAAAGTGAAGCAATTTCTCACTAATTTGCCTCCATATTGACCCCCATTCCCAAGCCGCTTAAATTAGTTTTGCCTCTCTTAGCTAGCTGCTATTTCACCTCAGCCTCACTTATGCTCTTTTCTGATGAAATCCAGGCCGTGATAGATACGCACGGGCTTACCACGTATGAGTCTGGTGTGCTCCAGACGATTTTCCGCCTTGACACTAGCTCTCTCCAAGGCATCTTTATGCAAGAGGGCTTGTTTTAAACGCTTGAGGGCGCTTTCCTTGTTAAGGTGCTGGGATCTCATAGCGGTTGCGACCACGCTTAGACCCGTTGGAAGGTGAATGGCCCTCACCCCGGTTTCCACCTTGTTGACGTGCTGGCCGCCTTTGCCGCTACTCCTGAAGCTCTGGAACTCCACGTCTTTTAAGGAAAATCTACTCTCCTCGAGATCACTTTTTAAGACGCTTATGTCAATGTACCAGTTTTTGCGGCCGTGGTGGGGCCTGTAGGGGCTCTTACAAACCCACAGAACCGTTCCCTCCAAAAAGCCCAGATCTCTTTCCGTTCCCAAGGTGGCCGACCTCAAGGTACCTTTTTTCGGGCCCTCCACTTTATCAAGAAGCAGAGTTTCTGGAAACTCCCAAAGGAGCGCCTCTAGGAAACTTCCCCACCGCCAGCTCACACTCCTCCGGGCCAGTCCCGGAGCTGATTTGAAGCACCATTTCCTCACCTTTACCTAAAAATCAATTATCAAAATTCAAATTTTAAGGGTCAAAAGCGGCCTGGTGGTGCATATGAGGCTCGCCAGGCCTGAGTCCACCAGGGCGCCTATTACGTCTGTAACCTTCTTGTAGGCCTCCGGGGCCTCCTCGTAGAGGAGCTCCTTGTCGTGGCAGATAACCCGGCTCTTAAGTGCCGTGGTGTAGAGCTCGTCCCGGCGGTACTTGTCCCTGAGCCGGCCCTTACAATCAGAGCGCTTCCACTTGCGACCAGCTCCGTGGGCCAGGGAAAACAGGGACTTTTGGCAGTCGCTTGTTGGTTTCATCACATAAGTTAGAGTCCCCCTGGACCCGGGTATTATGACCGGGCCGTTTAAGGCGTTTACCGCGCCCTTGCGGTGATAAAATCCTCCCTCCCCCTCTTCCACAAAATTGTGGGGGTTGTCCAGAATAAGCCTTAGCTCAGAGCGCCCGTCTAAGAACTCTTGCGCTCTTCTTGCCAAGCACTCGCGGTTTCTTTGGGCCCACAATAGGAGCTCCTTTTGCTCCTTGAGATAAGTTTCCCCAAGCCCTGAGCTCATTGATATTCCGCTTAAATGCTCCATATAAGACTCATAGAGCATCTGCCCCTTGCTTCGAGAGCCGCTGTGAACCAAGAGCAAGAGCTTAGCTTTGTCGATTTCGAGCTCCTTAAACTCCGTGGGAAGATAGACCCTATCCACGGCCTGAAGCTCCAGGAAATGGTTCGAGCCTCCCAGGGTACCAAAGGCAGGATCAATTGAGTCCTCAGGGTAGGGGTTGAAAGAAAGCTCAATATCTGAAAGGCTCTCTAAGCTCTCAAAGCGGGGCGCCAGGCGCTCAAGCTTAATCTTTTTAAGCGCTGTGGCGCTTTGGAAGAGACTCATGCCGCAGCCTACGTCATTACCCACCAGGTGCGGAAAAATTATCCCGTCCGTCAAAACAACCGCCCCCACCGGGGTCTTCCCCGGGTGAAGGTCCGGAAGACCCACCAGCTTTGTGACTCCTTCCATAAGGGAAATCTTTTTTAGAGCGTCTAGGGCAGCGTCTTCCATCCAGCACTTGGGACTTGTGATAAGTGTAATATTGTCTGGCAAAATAAAATCCTTAAAAGGCTGACACAATATGTCAGTTATGAAAAGTAGCCTTCAAGCCCCAGGCGTCATGCTCTAGACAAAACAGTAGCCCTCTCTTTTGCGCAAATTTAAAGCTCAGGTGAAAGGCCTGAAAAAAAAGCGTAAAGAGGCTAAAATTTTGGCGCACTCCAAGCTTGGAGCTTTAGGGTATATTAGAGGGGAAATAGTGGTGGGAGCTGCGTTTTAGAGCTGAAAAAAGGCTCTCGAAAGTCGCAACGAAAAGGCGGCTATTTGAGGTGAAAGAGTTCTGGAGTTAATCTAGAGGGACATCTCCCGGAGTATCTTTTTTGGCATTTTCCAAAAACTAAAAGCAGTTGGCCACCATATTAGCTTCATATGAGGTGGGGTTTGCGTGTGGCATTTGATGAATCCTTTCTGAAATAAGATTTAGCAATCCAGAAAACCAAGGCCGTGTACCTGGGTTCAGAGAATCAAAACAGCAAATAGTATAGCAAATTATAAAGCCTTTGTCAAGATTGGTTTTTTTGGCAAAATATAGAGGCTTATGAGAAAAGCCTAGCTAAAAAGCCAATATGTTAAAAGATGAGGAAAAATACTTCAAGGCGCAATCAGAAAATACTGGGTCACGCCAAAACTAGCCGCCAAAGAGCCAAAGGTTTTATTCTGCGATTATAGGTCCTGTATACTTAAGATCTTTTATGTTTTGATTGCTGGAATCGTGCCAGGCTTGAACGGAGGCGGCTAGGGCTTTAACTTTGTGGCTAGGGCTTTAACTTTAGCGGATTTTTGGGGAAAATTAGAAAAGATATTGCTTTTTTGAGGTGGAATTAGCTATAATGAATCGTTCGAGCTTTTTTCGCATCTTTCCAAAATATATCCGCTAGCTCTTTTTTTAAATCTTTTTAGTTCTTTGTCTAGCCTAAACAAAAATGCGTATTTGGAGCACAAGAGCTAAAAAGTAAAAACAGCGGCTGGATAATTCTTTTCATAATTGTTTAGGTTTTTCAGATTGTTTAGGTTTTTCAGATTGTTTAGGTTTTTCAGATTGTTTAGGTTTTTCAGATTGTTACCTAAATCTTCCCTGTTCTATAGATTAACTATGAGGCTTTTAAATAATTAATCTCGCTTTTCATCGCAAAATCTTAAAAAAAATTCCAATACAAATGAGGATCTAAATGAAAAAACTGCTAATTGTTTGGAGAGATGTCAACAGAACCGACATACCCATAATTGACGAACAACACAGAGGGATTGTTACAGTCATCAACT
>JAITJT010000056.1 GCA_031278795.1 Deltaproteobacteria bacterium
TTTTTTTTGCGACTCCTTAAAATAAAAGCTTGAAAAGCCGTCTCTTTTAAGGACCTGGGGCGATTTTTATTTTGAGCGTTCTTCACAATATCCACTTTTTCCAAAAACCTATGATAAAATGCCTCTGGCTCCTGGAAAAAGGGAGGATAGATCAAAGTTTACTAGGAATATTGTGGATTTTGAGCTGAAATATTTCTATTATTCAGGATATATAAGCTATTTAAGATGGTAAAAAATAGGAAATCTTGTCAGATTTGGCAATAATCACTGATAATTTACGCACTTAGCGAAAATTACATAAAATTTCTACCAAAACAAGCAATTTATGTGAAGATTTAGGTCACAGAAAAATTTTGGGGAAAAATATTTTTTAAAAAATATTTTTTTTATAGTTCCCCAAGATTTGGCATATTTTTTTGAATTTTCTCTCTATATGCCTGATTTTATTGGACTTTTCACACAGAAGGGGGCAGAGTCCCCGTGCAGAAACTTGAAATTGGTGCCTTGACTTATAATGTGAACTTGTTACAATAGTTGTCGAGGTAGATTTTTATGCAATATTGGGATTAGCTCTTTACCCAATATTTTCCGAGATACTAACACTTTCTCGGTCTTCATGAAGCCCTTGGGCTCATGCTCCTCCAAAATTTTAGGCTACATTTCCCCGTTTTTTTAACTCCGGGCCCGGAAATTAGCTAAAACATGAAAGAGGCATTTTGGCTCTGCAAACATATATATAAGAAGATCTCCCTCACATGGCTAGTTTTTATTACCCATCAGGATTGTGTAAAACCTGGGCGTTCCCCCTTATCTTGGGTATCGTGGCCCTCACCTCCACAGCGCTGGGAATAATTTACGCTACCTTTATAATTAATCACCCTGAGATCTTTTTCAAAGTACCGCTCATCATTGTCTGGGGATTTCTCACCATCCTGCTCTCGAGGTGGGCCATCAAGCTGGGAGCCATGCGTTCCCCCCTGAAGGCCGCGATCTTGGTCTTTTTAGGGTCGCTTGTAGGCTATTACGTCCACTTCGCTTTCTACACTACCATTGTCTCAGAGGGGAACATCATCCCCGGGGTAAATGAGCATAGTGTTTCCGCGACGCTGGGGTTTTTCGCCATCGATCCCTTTATGGAGCTCTTGACGAGCCCAGGCGAGCTTCTGGATAAAATCCGTGAGGATTACGTCTTTGGCGTGCCCCGCAAAGACGGCTCCACGGAACCAGGATCCCTTTATGGTATAATCTGGCTCGTGGAGTTCATCCTCTACGAGACGCTCCAGGTGGTTATCGCCTATAGGGCCGCCGGTGAACCTTATGAGGAGGACATGCAGGAATGGCTACTTAAGCAGAAGCTAGCTACTCCATATGTGCCGCTTCCTGAGAATCCCAAAGAAGTTAACTCCCTCTTTTCGCGCATAGCTGAAGGGGACATAAGCATCTTCTTAACCGCTCAGGCCTACAAACGTCTCAAGGGCTCTTTCCTTGGGCTGGACATCTACTTCTGCGATGGAGCGCCGGATGCCTGTGTGACGGTGAAACATCACGTGAAGACTGTCAAGCGTTCGTCGCAGAGCGTGCTCGTGGAATACCTGATGATTCCCGAGGTGCAGGCAGAGAGGATAATGAAACGCCTTGCCTAAGAATGGCGTTTCCTTAAGAGATTTTCCGGAAGCGGTAAAGATTTCCCCATAACAGTATCGCGTGTTTTTTATAAAGACACGTGTACTCTTAGGTTTTAAGTGGCGGCTTTCGCACTTTTCATGAAAGGTACGTGAAAAGACGAACTCGCTAGCTTATGACAGTGCCAAAGGTGCGTAATTTTCCAATCGAGATGGTATTATTTTTCCCTTAACCCGCGCTTGTTTAAAAGAGAGCGGGAGATGATGGGGTTACATTTAGCACAAGGTGCAAAATTTTAACAGTTCATAGATATTTTTTTTCCGTTAGCTTAACCCGCGCTTGTTTAAAAGAGAGCGGGAGTGTCAGAGTTACATTCACCATATTTACACAGGCGCATTTTATTATTCATGGAGGATCCACTTAGGATTGACATGTCAGCAAAATTAGATTTTTCTCATAGACTCGCCACTGCCTGTATTGTCCAGGGCAGCCACGGCATAATCAATCTAGAGGACAGGTGGGTGGTTTCACCCAAATTCAACTACATACATCCATTCGAGGAGGGCCTGGGCCCGGCCCAGGAGTGCACAGGCGGCTGGGGATGCATTGATTGCAATGGTGGCTGGGTAATCAAACCCATTTTTGAGTCCCTCATGGGCTTCAAGCACTCGCTGTGCCCCGCGAAAAGGAAGGGCAAGTGGGGCCTCATCACCAGGAAGGGAAAATGGCAGATAAAGCCCAAATTCGACTCTCTCTTCCCCTTCAAGGAGATGCTGGCCTGCGCCAGGCTGGGACAGCTCTACGGCTTTCTAAATCCATCCGGAAAATGGGCAATCCAGCCTATCTTTGAGGTGGACGAGCTCAAAGAAGGCTTCCACGAGGGCCTGGCCCGGGTGGGGAAGGAGGGCCTGTGGGGCCTCATCGACACCAAGGGCGCCTACGTGGTGCCTCCGGTCTTTGAGGACATCCTGGGGGTCTACAGCGAGGGCAAGACCCCGGCCAAAATGGAAGGCCTCTGGGGTTTCATCGACCGCTTGGGGTACTGGACGATCCCTCCCAGCTTCGAGGAGGTGGAGCCTTTCAGGGACAATCTGGCCAAAGCCAAGACAAACGGAAAGTGGGGCTTCATTGATAAGAGCGGTAGCTTTGCCATAGAGCCTGACTTTGACAATCTGGGGAACTTCCACGACGGGCTGGCCACCGCCTTAAAGGGCGACAAGTGGGGTTTCATAGACCAGGACGGCCGCTGGTACATAAAACCCGAGTACAGTAAGGTGGACATCTTCCAGGACGGCCTGGCCAGGGCCAAGAAGGACGGGAAGTGCGGCTATATCGACAAAATGGGTAGGTGGTTCATAGCCCCGGTCTATGACCTCATCCCCCAATCCTTTTCCGAGGGCCTGGCCAAGGTCCAAAAAAACAACAAGTGGGGCTTCATCGACGTCCACGGACGCTGGGTCATCATGCCCCGCTACGAGATGATAGCCCTGATACCTCAGGGAAGCCACTGAGTGAATAAAATTTCCCCTTTAACTAGGAATTCCATTTTTAAGGTGATAACATGTTCAGGGCACGGGTTAGGAGCCCCGCTAGACATTAAATTTTTACAAAACAGTACCAAAAATTCATGAATTACTATGCCAGGCCGCGAGATCGGGCCACTATTTTTTAAGGATAGTTAAAATGGATCCAGAACTTTTAATTTTAAAACAGGAAATGGAGCTTTTGAAGAAGAGTCTCGGAGTTTTGTACAGAGAGTATGCCGGAAAAGTTGAAGAGCTTGCCAAATATGACGTTAATGAGAACACTGTTTCCTTGATTGACAAGGAATACGTCAACTTGACCTCAAAAAGACTTAAGCTCGAAAACGATTATAAACTTTTGTGTTTGAAGGTGCTTAGATAAGATTTTTGGCTAAAAAGGCGCTAGCCTTTTGCTCAAGAGGAAGATTACTATATATACTGCTTATATATATTATTGGCTATATATAGTGTCTGCAAATATCTGAAATAGTTGCCTTTTTAGCCAGGGACCTTACACTTGCATTTTTTTTACATATAGAAGAGGGGAGCCTTTTAAGCTAGAAATCGCCAATTAATTATTTTTTTTTGAGCTTAACTCTAACGCCACGGTAACGCCTTTTTTCCGGCGCCATCTTAGGTCTTTTTTTTTGCGCTTTTTTCTCCATAGTCTTAAGGGCATCCTCTATGCTTGGATTTTCCTTTTAAATATTTAAGAGCTGTGTTAATTTAAAAAAATTAAGTTTTCGCCAAATAGCTGCACCCAATTGGTGAAAGAGTAGATATCAAAAGAAATCAAAATATACAAAAACATACACATTTTTTTTCTCTTACTCTCTATGGAAAATTTTTAATGGCCGAAAAAGTTGACTATTCAAAAAGCTTGGCGAGCGCCTCCATTGCCCCTCACAGCCACGGCATCATAGCTATGTCGGGTGAATGGGTGGTGGAACCCGACTTCAGGTTCATCGCCCCCTTCTCCGAGGGATTGGCCCCGGCCAGGGGCACTGGCTTTGAGTGGGGCTGCATAGACCAAACTGGAAAGTGGCTTATACCGGATAAGTTCGAGGCCATCGAGGGATTCCAAGACTCCACAAGCCCGGCCAAGTTCAAGGGAAAATGGGGACTCCTCAACAACCTGGGCAGGTGGAAGATTAAGCCCCGTTATGAATTTGTCTTCAGCTTCCGAGAGGATCTGGCCTGCGCCAAGTTCGACGGCCGCTACGGCTATCTGGACTCGCGCTCCAAGTGGGCCATCAAGCCCTACTACCATGTGGATGACATCTACCAGGGCTTCAACGACGGCCTGGCCAGGGTCCAGGACAAATCCCTCTGGGGCCTCATGGACAAGACAGAAAATTTTATCATTCCCCCACAGTTTGAGGACATCTTCTGGATCTTCTCCGACGGCAAAACCCCGGCCAAGAAGGATAAGTGGGGTTTTCTGGACAAAGAAGGCTTCTGGATAATCCCTCCCCGCTACGAGGGCTTAGGTTCCTACCAGGAGGGGCTGGCCAAGGCCAAAGTGGAGGGGAAATGGGGATTTTTGAACCCAGAGGGGAACTTCGCAATCGATCCAGATTTTGATGACGTGGGGTCTTTCCATGAGGGCCTGGCCACCGCCCAAAAGGGCGACAAGTGGGGTTTCATAGACCAAGACGGCCGCTGGTTCATGGAGCCTCAGTTTGCAAGCCTTAGTGACTTCCAGGACGGCTTGGCCCGGGCCGGCCAGAACGATAAATTTGGCTATATCGACAAGGACGCCCGCTTTTTAATGGAGCCGGTGTTCGATCTACTCCCGGAGAGCTTTTCAGGCGGCGTCGCCGCTGTCATGAAGAAAGGCAAGTGGGGCATAATCAATTACTTGGGAAACTGGCTGGTGAAACCCAAATTTGAGCTCATCACCTTGATTCCAGGTGAGGTGGAGTCTCAGGGAAATTAGATTTTTTTTTGTTGAAATTAAAAAAAGATGCGCATTTATTTTTTTTTCAAGCTCTGTCTTATAGATATCTAGAAGCTTTAGAATCATGCCTTTAGTTCTGTGCCTTTTGGCCTGCCCCTCTTTTTTCCCGTACAGAGTCTATCTCAAGCTCAGGCTTTCTGGCTCCGCTTTGCTGCTTACGGCTTTGTGGGAGCTTCTTTTTTAAAAAACATGAAAAAACCCTTTCGGGTTTTTTTTTGTTTTAGCCTCCATGATAGCTTCAGGCTTAGTAAAGCTGTTTATTTCCAAGAGAGTAGAGCTTCTTTATTGGTCTGCAATTTACACTTTAAAATTATTTTGGCCTGTGCTAAAAGGTTAAAAATGTTTTCCTAGTTTTTAAGCGAAAAGCGCGAAAATAAATTTTATAAAAAGGGTTAAAGTTATATGCAGACCATAAGCCGGGAACAAGCCTGGGAACTTCTTAAAAAGCACAACAAGGAGCCCTTCCACCTACAGCACGCCGAGACCGTGGAAGGGGTGATGAAATGGTTCGCGGACTCCCTGGGTCACGGTGAGGACCGCGACTACTGGGGCGTGGTGGGATTGCTCCACGACATAGATTTCGAGCTCTATCCGGAACAGCACTGCCTCAAGGCGCCTGAGCTCTTAAGGGAGGGAGGCGTGGGTGAGGACGTCATTCGCTCGGTGGTGAGCCACGGCTGGGGCATATGCGTGGACGTGGAGCCTCAGCACCTCATGGAAAAGGTGCTTTACGCAACAGACGAGCTCACCGGCCTCATCTGGGCGGTGGCCCTCATGCGGCCCTCCAAGAGCGTTATGGATTTAGAGCTCAAATCGGTTAAGAAGAAGTTCAAGACCTTGAACTTCGCGGCCGGCTGCAATAGGGAGGTTATCAAGAAGGGTTCTGAGATTCTGGGCTGGGACCTAGACGATTTAATCTCCAAGACCATACTAGCCATGAGGCAGGTGGAGAAAGACCTTTCCGAGAGGGCCTAGGCCCTCTTAAACTTCCCCTTGATCTTTATAAGAACCCCCATCAAGGGCTCCATGTTGTCCGAATGGTTGAGCTTGGCGGCCGCGAAATAGCACAGTGGCCCAATGATGAGTCCAATAAGGATTATGAGTGGGGAGTTTCCGTTAATCCCTGTGTGGTAGAGGGGATAGATTATAGCCCCCATGAGGAGGGCGTAGAGCCCGGAGCGTAGGGCGTCCCGGACGAAGGGGCCAAGTACCAAAATGCCCCTCTTCCTAAGGATGAGGGCCAGCCAGGTGAAGTTAACCAGTGAGGCCATGGAGCTCGCGAGAGCGAGCCCCATGTGCTTCAAGGGGAAAAGTAGGATAACAGCCAAGACGAGCCCGAAAGCTAGGCTGATGCTAGCCACCTTGGCCGGGGTCTTGGTGTCGGAAAGGCTGTAGAAGGCCCTGGCGGCAAGCGATGCCCCGGAGAGGAAGGGAAGACCCAGGGAGTAGCCAAGGAGGGCGAGGGAGGTCTCGGTAGTGCTCTTAAGATCGAAGGAGCCCCTCTGAAAGAGTAGCGAGATAAGCGGCTCGGCCATGACCATGAGTCCCACCATGGCGGGAATGGTTATGAAGAACTGGAGCCTTAGGGATCTCTGGAAGAGCTTCTTGAACTCCTCGTGGTTACCCAGGGCCCTCTCCCTGGCCATGGCCGGAAGGATGGCCGTGGCCAGGGCTAGGGAAAACACCCCCAGCGGAAACTGCACCAGGCGGTCAGCGTAGTAAAGATAGGAGACGCTCCCTTCCGCCAAAAGAGAGGCCAGCTGGGTGTTTATGAACACCGAGAACTGGTAGGCCGCCGCGCCTAAGGCCGTGGGCGCCATGAGTTTCAAAACCTTGAGAATATCCGGGTCCTTGAAGTTGAGGGTGAATCCCAAGGAGATCCCGGCCCTCACTATGCCTGGAAGCTGAATGGCCAGCTGGCAGAAGCCCCCCAAGAGGGCCCCCAGGGCGAGTCCCAGGATAGGTGTCTTAAGGTGCGGGCTGATTAGAAGGGCCCCCAGTATCATGCAGATGTTTAAAAAAACCGGGCCCAGGGCCGGGATGTTGAATTTCCCCAAGCTGTTGAGGACGCCCATGGCGAGAGCCGTAAGCGTAATCAAGAGGATATAGGGGAAGAGGATGCGGGCCAGGAGCACCGTGAGCTGAAACTGCTCCGGGTTCTCGGTGAAGCCGGGGGCTATGAGCCTTACTATGGTGGGGGCGAAGACTATGCCCAGGACGGTTATGGCCCCCAAAACCAGGGTCATGAGGCTCCAGACACCTTTAAAGAGAGTCCTGGCGGAGTCTTTCCCCAAGTTTAGTAACCTCCCGGTAAAAACCGTGACAAAGGCCGGGGTGAGCGCGCCCTCGGCTAGGATCCTCCGGAGGAGGTTGGGTATACGGAAGGCCACGAAAAAGGCGTCCGCCACGGGCCCGGCCCCGAAGCAGTAGGCCGTCACCTGATCGCGAACCAACCCCGCCACCCGGGAGACAAGGGTACCGGCCCCCACGATGGATGCGTTTTTGATGACATCCTTCTGGCTCTGGTTTTCCTCTCTAGACAAGGTTCCCCTTTAGGGTAGCCTCTAGCCTTCCCGAGACGGGGCCTAGGCCCTGGAGCGCGGAGCTTGTGAATCTTTTGGGGAAAGAGGGCTCCCAGATCCTTTTGTGGTAATCTGCCGGAGTCATGGATTGTTTCTTTTAATCTGTTGGTTTTCTCTTATGTGGCGGAGGGCCCGGTTAAAGAGGCGCTCCTTGCCAGAGGTGAAAATAATGCCTTCAACAAGAAAGGCGATCTGATGAAAGAGGGGCTTTGAACTTGTATGGGAAGGCGCCACGAAGGCGCATCCACGCCATATTATCATCTGGGTGAGGATTTTTAAAGGGCATTTTGGGTCTGAGCTATTGAGCTTTCGTTTTTAGGAAGAATTGCTTTTAAAGCCCATATCCAAAGCAGCTAAGGAAAATACTCTAATTTTTTTCCGCTATATAGAGCCTCATAAGTGTTTTAAAATATTGTTCGGACTTTTTTTTAGACGAATGTGGTTTTTTAGATTCTTGGGTTTTCTTTTAGGGCATATATGCTTTGATAATCCGGGCATAGCTTCTTTTTTTGTGATAAGGACAAGGAATATACTTATGGTAGAATCACTTCACCATGAGTCGCAAGTCATTTAAGCTCATTAGCTAAGATTATGTGTATGCTTGTTTTGATTCTTGTTTCCAGGATCTTTTGGAGTTCTTTTATTTTTATACAAGATACGCGATTCATTTTTCTTTTAACAAGAGGAGCACCAAGTCGGGCAACAAGACGAGTAGCATACGACTTCTTTTGCTTTGAATAAAACGAGCGGCAAAGGCTAGCGGCCAAGGCTAGATGGAAAGGAGAGAGGCCAAAGAAAAAAGGAGTCATGCATAAATATAATTACATATAATTTAATATTATTTATATATTTAGAACGTTTTTAAAGTATTTTTATAAAATTTATAGTGGCTGTCTTGGGTTTTTGTTAATCGCCCGGGTATATTTCATGAAGTGATATCTGAGCTTTGAGCTTTTTTGCGCAATTTGAAGTATGCCTTGACAAGCCAGGCTCTTTTCTAGTAAATTGCTAACTTATCTTTTAGCTCGGCCCCCCTCCAGGGGGCTGAA
Organism: Deltaproteobacteria bacterium; assembly: GCA_031278795.1. Next base: position 8,738 of record JAITJT010000056.1, read on the forward strand.
TCTAACTTTATAGTATATATAATTATAAGGAGAAACTTTTGGCTAATCATAAATCAGCTCTAAAAAGGGCCAGGCAGAGCAAGGTACGCAGAGCGAGGAACCGCATCAACAAGACCAAGGTGAATAACGCCGTCAAGAAGACCAGGGTTTTGCTGGAAACAGGGGAACCGGAATCCCTTGAGAAGGCTCTGAGAAACGCCGTAAAGACCATCCACAAGGCCAAAACCAAAGGCACCCTTCACAAGCGGACAGCCTCCAGAAGGATAAGCCGGCTCTCCCGCCAGGTTTACCTGGCCCAAAAAGGACGCTCAGAGCAAGCCTCCGCCCCTGAAGGGGCCTAAGCGTTGGTTTTTATTGGTTTTACGCGTCTTAAGTAAGGCCCAGGCTTTCTGGGGAGGAGTCTATAGTCCCCTCCAAAGGTCATATTTTTAACCTAAAGCCAAAGACCAACTCAATTTTTTCGCCTTGACTTCTTTTAGCCATAGCACAAGGGGCTATTTTCAGGAACACAATGGCAGCTCTCAGGCTAGCGCTCATCATGGGAGGGAGATCTGAAGAGAGGGAAGTTTCCCTTGCCTCTGGCAGGGAAGTGCTTTCCAATCTTGATAAGTCCCGCTACAAGGTCACTATCTACGATCCAGTCTACGACCTGGAGAGGCTTATCCGCGACGCCGATAATCTAGATCTTGCCTTTCCCGTTCTGCACGGTCTCCACGGTGAAGACGGCTCCATCCAAGGCCTTATGAAGCTTTTGAACATCCCCTGCGTGGGGAGCGGTATCCTGGCTTCAGCTATGGCCATGGACAAGGAGAAGTCCAAAGGCATTTTTAGGGAGCACGGCATTCCCGTGGCCAAAGACCTCATCCTCATCAAAAAGGCCGGCCTCAAAAGCGAGAGCGCCAGGGCCGCGAAAACCCTGAGCTTGCCGGTGGTCATCAAGCCCATAGAACAGGGCTCGTCTGTGGGTCTTTCCATCGCCAACAGCTCTGAAGAGCTGGAAGTGGCCCTGGAGGATGCCTGGACCTTCGCGCCCAAGGCCATGGCCGAGGAATATATAAGCGGCCGGGAGTTCACCGTGGCCGTCATTGGTAATGACAACCTAACCGCCCTTCCTCCCATAGAGATAATTCCGGCGCCCGGGCACCTTTTCTTTGACTATAGCGCGAAATACGACCCTGGCGAGGCCCAGGAAATCTGCCCGGCGGACCTAAGCGATGAGGAGACCCAGACCATTTGCGACCTGGGCACCAAAGCCCACATGGTTTTGGGCTGCCGCGGCTACTCAAGATCGGATTTTATCTTAAGGGATAATGTCTTTTACGCCCTTGAGACCAATACCCTCCCCGGGCTCACCTCCGGAAGCCTTTTCCCCAAAGCGGCCAAGGCCGCGGGCTACTCTTTCAGCGCCATCCTGGATCGCCTGGTGGATTTGGCCCTAGAGCATTGAACCCACCTTCAATCCCTTCAACACAATCCCCACAGCCTCTTCCAAGGACCTAACGAGCTTGCTGCACGCGCACGCGAGCATGAGGTTCACCGGGTACCCCATGTCCTCCACCTTAACTCCGTTTAGATCCGTGAGCCCGCCCCTTAGGGGCTTGAGGGGCGAGTCCTTGATCTTGAGGGTGAGGTCTCTGAGGTCACTGAGGTAGCCTACCACCCATTTTCCCAGGCCGGCGGCGTAGCCCACCTCGAAGGCGGTGCCGCTGTCCGGTTCTATTACGCCCCTGAAGGGCGAAAGGTTGGCGATGACCCCATCCGCCTTCTGGATGTGCTCGAGGTTGATGTTATAAATCTCCCTCGCCAGGTCCCTTTTGCCGGCCTTATCCTTGGGTTTTTTCGTGATTCCATCGTCCCCTGGAATGAGCGGTATTATTGGCGTGCTTTTGCACAAGTCTTTGATTTGGCGTTTTATGTCAGAGTAATCCTTGCGAAAGATGTCGGGGCCGGCAAAGTAGATATGGGGCATTATTACTCCTTAAAAATTATAATTCTAAGTTAGAAAATTTAGCGACACGGGAAATGTGCGCTTATTTTGATGACTTGAGGCATAAAGTATTGGAGAGTCATGCATAACTCATTTTAGGGGACTTTAGCACATAAAAAATCCAAGTGTCAATGTTTTTTTAAATAATAATTTTTTAAAACGTGGGTTATCATAATGTTTTGATTTTTCTAAAAATATGAAAGTCCTTAGTATATATGAACTTTCAAACATTGATTGATCAGTATGTTTCAAAAACTTGCAGGAACTTTCATTTATTTTCAGAAATCTGCAACAAAAAATATTTTGTAAATAAGTCGCCAAAAAAGATCTGAATCTTAGAATTCATGTCTTTTTGAGATAATTTAGCGGATTTCAAGAATCAATATGTTTATGACTATTATTATGAGAAAATCTTTAAAAAGATTACTCTCAATATTTTAATATTATTTGAATAATTTCGCTCTTTCAGGAAGGATTATTTTTCTTCAAAAGAGAGCTCCATAGAGCGAGTAAGTTTCCTTTTTTAATATTTTTTGTCATAACTTGTATGCTAGATAAAATTATTTTCTTTTTTGTCTTATGCATAAATTTATCTGGAAAACTAATCTATCTTGAAAACTAATCTATCCGGAAAACTAATCTATCCGGAAAACTAATCTATCCGGAAAACTAATCTATCCGGAAAACTATTCTATCCGGAAAATTAATCTATCCGGAAAACTAATCTATCCGGAAAACTAAGTTGTTTGGAAAACTATGTCTTAATTATTTAATGCGTGGGCTTTGATTATTCTTGAAATTACGCTTTGTTTCAATACATATGACCAAAATATAAAAAATAATTTTTCCGTAAAAAAACAAGAAAATATGTTTTTAAAACTATCAGAGATTAATCTTAGTTAAAATGAGCATATTAAAATTATCCTAGATTAATCTATAAATGATAAATAGCCTAATATGATATTGACAAAAAGATTTATCCAGACTTATAATCGTAATAGCCTCAAATGATCTTTTTGGGGGAGATGTCTTTTGATTGAGACTTTTCTTATCAAAGTGAAAACATCTCTTTAAGAAAATTATTTTACATAAATTTAAGGAGCGCGACATGGAGCCAACAACTGACAGGCAAGTAATTTCTCATGTTCTTGTAGAACACAAGGCAAATAAGAGATTTTCATTGCAAAAACTTTCCAAAGTTCTCGTCTCTATTTGCATGATAACATTTATGGCGTATTTATATGCTGGCCCGATAATTGTCCAGGTTGACATGTTTTCGGCTTATTTGGAAGGAAGAGAGCGGGCTATAGAGCAAAATTGGAGGGATTTGCAAAGGTACCAACAATACCAACAAATGCAGCGGAATCAGATTATAATTGAAGCCAAAAGACTGTTTTTGAGTACTGGAGATTACGGTTATTTATGTACGGCCGCGAGCTACGGTGATGAGCAATCAATGAGGATTTTGTATAATGAAAATAGGAGATGCGTTTTCAGATAGACTTGAGCGCTCTCGCTTAAATTGTTTTAACTAGCTCTCTTAAAACAATTCTTTGTGGAATCATTAGTTTTCCGTGAGCCTCCACGCGGGTTCTAGTCTCTTCCAAAGGACACCCGTCTTGGAAACTATTTTTAGAAACTAATGATTTTAATTTGTTGAGAGGATTAGGCTTTTCCCAAGAACTTGTTATCAGGTAAGGCTCATAGTGCGATCTCTATGACTAAGAGAGTTATATTTCTTCTCTAAACTTGCGCAAAAGTTTCTTACTACAAGTGATTTATTTCGCCAAAGAAATCACGCAAAATTTTTGGAAATAAACTTTTTATTTCCCGCCTAAAAGCTCCGCGAGTCTTCCTTGGCAGCCCGGGTGCCCTTTGTTTGCGCCTTTCTGGAAGTACTGCCTGGCGGTGCTCTTG
>JAITJT010000123.1 GCA_031278795.1 Deltaproteobacteria bacterium
GGTTTTCTGCAGTCACACTCACCGGTGTACTGGGGATGGTGCGGACAAAAATACCAGCCGGCTATGATGGTGCCGCTCTCCCTAAGCTCGAGGTCAACCTTCCGGTGGAGTAGGAGGACATCCTCCTCTTTGTAGAGGGATTTGGCGATTCCCGCCTGGTTGGTGACCACCACCAGCTTCAAACCCGCGAGATACAAGAGCTTGAGCGCCATGGTGGCGCCCGGGAGCCACTCCCATCTCTCGTAGAGATGGGTATAGCCCAGATCCCTATTGAGGGTGCCGTCGCGGTCTAAAAAAACCGCGATGTTTTTCAGCTGCGTCTTCGCATCTTCGCTTCTTGGGGTCTTGGGTTCTTCACTCATCAGTGGATCGTTTTTTTCTAAGTATCGCTTAGCCTTAGGGGAAGGTGGGTTTTACGCCTATTTCATATGTCTATTAGGCTTTTTGGGAAAGATGCAGCTAAGAGCCTAAACTCTCATAAAGCGTAGAGAAAATCCCTTTCAAATGTTGTAGTTATAGTGCTCCTCTTGGAGAACTTCCACTACCTTTGCGCCCACCTCATGGGTCTTTAAGGTTCCTCCCAGCTCCAAGGGCAGCCCATCTCCTAGATTGTTGCGGAGATAGATGTGAACAGCGTTATCTATGGCCTGGGCCGCCTCAATCTCCCCTATGTAGTTGAGAAGCATGGATGCCGAAAAGATCGCGGCCAGGGGATTGGCCTTTCCGGTACCCGCTATGTCAGGGGCCGAACCGTGAACCGGCTCGAACATGCTCAAGGAGTCCCCAATGTTTCCGGAGGCCGCCAGACCCAGACCGCCCGTGAGACCGGCGACTAGATCGGAGATTATATCACCGAAGAGGTTGGGGCAGAGGATGATTCCAAAGTTAAGAGGCGACCTGGGGAGCTTGTAGGCCAGGTTGTCAACGTTAATGCGTTTGAGCTCGATTTCAGGGTAGGCCGCCTTGGTGTCGCTTATCACCTTGTCCCAGAAGCCGTAGATATGCGGGAGGGCATTGGACTTGGTGGCGAAGTGAATGAAGGGTTTGCCAAAGATCCTGGCCAGCTGGAAGGCCTTGTTGGCGATACGCCTGATGGCCGGTTCCGTTAAGATTCCCACGTTGAAGGCGCTCTCGATATGGGGCTCAAAGTTAAGTTCTATCTTGCCGTCGACTGTGTAGAGTTTCCTATTAGCCACAATCTTGGAGTCTATATCCCCAAAACCCGTGCCGCCCAGGTTCATGTAGAAATCCTCAGTGTTCTCGCGCACTATGAGGAAATCTATCTGCTCTCCCGGCTTGAGCTTAATGGGTATAGGGACATTGGGTAGGCTCGTGGCCGGCCGCAGGTTCAGGTATTGATCAAAATGAAACCTGAGGGCCAAGAGGAGCTCCTGCTCCAGGGGCCCGGGTGGAACCCTGGGGTCCCCCACGGCGCCCAGAAGCATGGCCTTGGCCTCGCCTATGTCGTCAAAGGCCCCTTTGGGTAGCACCTCTTTATGCTTTAGATAGTACTCGGCCCCAAAGGGATACTCCTTGAAGGCCAGGGTGAAACCAAAGCGCTGGGAACAGGTCTCGAGAACCTTTTTGGCGACCGCGACCACCTCGGGCCCTATGCCGTCGCCTGGGATAACTGCTATGTCGTAACGGGTGTCTGTCATAAATCAACCTGATTGGACCTGAGGGAAAATGGGCCTGGATAATAAAATCACGGGCGATCTTTAAAATGAAAGAGCCTAAAAATGTTTTTGGAGGAAAATAGGGGAGTGAAAGATTTTTATTGGATTAGATTTTCTGGAGAAATCTAGGCAAATATTTGGTGTTTATATATACTATTCAAGAAAGAAGGTAAAATTTGGTAATTTTTAGAAAAAAAGCTCTTAAAATGCAAGGCGCTTTGTCTCGCGTCCAGTCAAAAAAGTGAGCCGCGAGTTGATCTTTCCGGAACAATTAATGAAAATTTCCCGGATGACTATCGTTTTGTTTTTTGTGGAGGATTTTTCCAGTTTTTTAAAGCGTAAAACACGGATGCCCACGGAAATGAGAAGCCTTTTCCATAAGCGAGTCTCTATGTTTTCCAGAGAGATCCTTCTTAAAACACGCGCGAAAAGAGAACATTAAATATCTTTTACCTGAAAAGTTGAGGGGTTCAAGCCGCTCTGTGCCTCAAAATAATGTTCCATTAAAGCACAAACGGAACTTAATTGTCAAATATTTTTTTAGCATAAGAGCTTTGTGGGTAAAGTTACAGAAAATCTGACCTTTTTCTAAACAACTTGTGAACTTTCTTTTTTAGCGTCCCATTGTTCGCGGCTTTTTGGCGGCATTTGCCTTTATTCGCTTTTCTTTTCCTTGAAGATAGGGCTAATTTTTACAAAAACGCCTGTTTTGTCAAATTTTTGCCAAGATATTTTCCACAATATATAGATAAGTTTAAATAATTTTATTTATTGACGAGTTTTTAAAATTTCCTTGACTTTAGCGAGAAAAGCTTTTTAAAGCAAGGCCGCTGCGGAGGATAGAAGGGAAGAGCCCTAAGGGGAGTGGAGATTACGAGGGATTAGCAACTCGAGAGCTCATTTACGGCGTTTAAAAGATAATATCTCTTAAAAATAATAAATAAAGCAACATGTGTTTTAAATTAGGAAAAATTAGTTTTCCCGCGAGACGCGATAATATTCCTATTTTCCTCATCTTTATTAAGCTAAAGACATTTATTATAAACTCTAAATGTACGTTTGCTAGAGGGATTAATTTTCAGCTTTCCAGAGCTAAAACGAATCTTTTTTAACATTTATTTTAGAAAGATTCATTAGCAAAACACTCACAAAAAGCGATTATTTTGAGGCTTTTTGTTTAAAATAATCCTCTGCGATCGCACTCTTTTAAGCCGCTATTTAGAAATACTTTTTTAGGTTAAACATTTTAAAAATGCTCTTAGATAGTGTTCTCTTAGAGTCTTTTAGAATGGGCTTTTCCACTTTAAAGCTTATGATATAATATTTTTACAGAAGGCTTAGGTAATAAATGAGGACGGAAACAAGCATCAATTATCAAAAATCTTTTACTTTCTTTTTGGTTTTTTTTGTCTTCTTTATTCTAAAGTATTCAAATTTTTTACTGCATAAAAAAAATCTCTCAAAGCTTTGATAAATCCCCTAAATCATTGATGTTTCTCGTAAGGTGCGCCTATCATTTCACGAAAATTAGGACTTCTTTTCAAATGCTTGGATGTCAATTTTTCCTCAGCGCAAATATCTTTTGTTTTAAAAAAAACGTTTAATACACTCTTTAGTAAACGCCGCCATAGGGGTAACTCCAGCGCGCGGCCAAATACGCGGGACTTAAATGATATTCTTCAACACCTAAAGATTACGATCCCTGGAGGCTTTTTACCTGGAGGATTCATAGTGGGAATTTACTTGGTAAAATGAGCTTTTCCCCTTCATTTTAGGGAATAATCGCTAAATAACGATGTTTAAAGCGGATCTTGTATTTTTAGATAGCGTTGAAATGTAGCGGAAATGCAAGTAAATACAAGTAAAAACCACAATGATCGGATTTTACACAGCAATATTTTTTTCCCCTGGAGCTAAAAAAAATCTCAAGATATAGTTATATTATGAATATTGAGCTGTATATTGCGTATACGCTGCTAAATAACGTTGAAATCTAATAATTGCAATTAATTTATTCAATTGGCGCCCCTTGACAGAGGTTTTGGCTAATCTTATTATTGCAAGTGAGAATCGTTATCAATTCTCCCCTTTGCCACTTTGGCTTTTGGGATGAAAAACGGCTCTCCAAGGTTTGATTTCAGATATGCCCGAGACCTTGGCTAATCCTCGCCATACAAGCTAAGTGAGCGCCATTTTTGGCGCCACCTAGCTTAATAATAATAGTTTTTTTTTAAGGAGCTAATATGGAAACCATCATCATAGTCGCCATCATAGTGGCCGCTCTGGGTTTTTCCATCTACAGGATCTTCGTGAAGCCATCCTGCAGCTGCGGCTGCTGTGGCAAGAAAAAGAATTGGAGTGAAACGGATCTCCAAATGGATGAAGATGCTGAAGAAAAGCCGCTAAGCGGCGGCAAGAGTTAGGCTGAAAGCTTTTTTTCGGCCTTTTTTGCCCTCGATCAATTTTTTTTGGAGCCTTGCGCTAGGGATTGATTAGCGCAGCATATTTAGTAACGCTAAACATTTTAACCCAAGGCTTCCGCATTAGAAAAGGAGTTTCCTATGACTACAGCAGCAGAAAGCATGAGCGCCCCGGCCAAAGAGCCCATCACCCATACCATACCGCTTAGAAAGCTTGGCGTGGGCCAGAAAGCCATCATAAAGTCCATCTCGGCCAAGGGCGAGATGGGCCGCAGGATTAGGGACATGGGTCTCATCCCCGGAGTGGAGCTCACCTGCATGGGCCGCGCCCCACTTTACGATCCAGTGGCCATGCGCCTCCTGGGCTTCACCCTCACCCTCAGAAACAACGAGGCGGATTACATCACCGTGACCGCCTGAGTCCTTATTTCTTGCCCTTTGCCCTTTTCCTTTAGTCCTTTGTCCTTAGCCCTCATAGTCACATCAAGGTAAAAATCAGCGTGGTATTTTTTTGCCTACGCTTAATACTTATAGGCTGTTTCCCCTGGAACTTATAAATTCACTCATTCATTCCACGTGCCAAATAAATATCCAAATATTTTCTAGAAATGGAAACAGGCTTAATGTAAGGGTGGTATAAAACTTGTACGCATCAGACGTAATCGCATTGGCCGGAAACCCTAACTCCGGCAAGACAACAGCTTTCAACCACTACACTGGCGCCCGCCAGCACGTGGGCAACTACCCTGGCATAACCGTCGAGAAAAAGGAGGGTACGGCCCACCTGGACGGAAAGAACATCATCCTGGTGGATCTCCCCGGCACCTACTCACTCACAGCCTACTCCCTAGAGGAGGTCGTGGCGCGGAAGGTTCTGGCGGAGGACAGGCCCGGGGCGGTGATTGACGTCCTCAACGCCGGGGTTCTCAACCGCAACCTCTATCTCTCGGTTCAGCTCCTGGAGCTGGGCATGCCAATCGTTCTGGCCCTCAACATGATGGATGAGGCCGAGTCCCAGGGCCTCAAGGTCAACATTAAGCGCCTAGAGGAGCTCACGGGAATCAAGTGCTTCCCCTGTGTGGCCAGAAACGGGGATGGCCTGGAAGCGGCTCTCAGAGCCGCGGTGGATCTGGCCAAGGAGACCCAGGGCCGGGCCAAGCCACTGGAGATATCCTACGGGACGGATCTGGATCTGGCTCTGCAAGAGATGACTCCCATAGTGGAGGATTCCAAGCTCCTAACTAACTTCTATCCGGCGCGCTGGGTGGCCCTCAAGTTTTTGGAAAACGACAAGGACATAATCGACAGGGCCAAGACCCTAAACGCCGATGCCTCGAATAAGCTACTCGCCATTGTCCAGAAGGTGACCAACCACCTGAAGACCACGATGGATAGCTACCCAGAGGCCATGATAGCCGACTATCGCTACGGCTGGATTAGCTCGGTTCTTAAAAACGGAGTCCTGGAGAACGTGGAGGAGGTCTTCGCCCGCACGGATTTCTCGGACAAGGTGGACAAGGTCCTGACCCACAGGATACTGGGCCCGGCCATCCTCCTGGTGGTGCTCTATCTGCTCTATTACGCGACAATAGAGCTGGGAGACTATCCCATGGGCTGGCTGGAGACCTTCTTTGGCTGGCTCTCGGATGCCGCGAGCAATGCCATAACGTCCCCTGGCCTTAGATCCCTCGTCTGCGACGGCATAATAGCCGGTGTGGGCGGGGTCTTGGGTTTCGTGCCCCTTATAATGATCATGTTCCTCTTCATCTCCGTATTGGAGGACTCGGGCTACATGGCCCGTGTCGCCTATATGATGGACAGGGTGTTCAGGATATTCGGGCTCCACGGCGCATCCATCATGCCTTTCATCGTAAGCGGTGGAATAGCCGGAGGCTGCGCGGTGCCCGGCGTCATGGCCACTAGAACCCTAAGGTCACCCAAGGAGAGGCTAGCCACCATCCTCACGGTTCCCTTCATGATGTGCGGGGCCAAGATTCCGGTCTTTTTGCTCTTCGTGAGCATCTTCTTCGCCCAGCATGAGGCCCTGTACATGTTCATGTTCACCCTGGGCGGCTGGGCAGCGGCCCTCCTGGTGGCCCTCGCCCTGAGGCACACCCTCATCCGCGGCAAGGCCACGCCCTTCGTCATGGAGCTTCCGCCCTACCGCCTGCCTCTGGTCTCGGGGGTCATCATCCACACCCTGGAGCGCACCTGGCAGTACATCAAGAAGGCCGGAACCGTGATCCTGGCCATCTCCATCCTCATCTGGGCGGCCATGACCTATCCCTCGCTTCCGGCTGACCACGAGGAGCAACAGAGCCAGCAGGTGGCGGCCATTGAGGCCAACTCGAGCCTCTCGGACGAGGACAAACAGGCTCAGATATCTGAGATAGAGAACGCCGACCAGAGCTCTCATTTGGCCAACTCCTACGCCGGCCGCCTGGGAAGGTCCCTGGAGCCCGTGACCAAGTTCGCGGGCTTTGACTGGCAGACAAATATAGCGCTAATTGGCGGCATAATGGCCAAGGAGGTGGTTATAACCACCCTGGGCACCGCCTACTCCCTAGGCTCCGTGGACGAGGAGGACGACTCGACGCTTAAGGAAAAGGTCCAAAACGATCCCCACTGGAGTTTGCCCAACACCATGGCCTTCCTGGTCTTCACCCTCCTCTACTCGCCCTGCTTCGTGACCCTTCTAGTCATCAAGCAGGAGACCGGAAAGTGGCGCTGGACCTTCTTCAGCCTCTTCTTTAACTTGGCCCTGGCCTTTGTCATGGCGGCCATAGTGAGGCAGTGCATGCTCTAACAGTTCAATTCCTCAAACAATCTCGACCTGGCAAGGAACCGGCTCTTTGGCGATAAAACGCCAAGGGGCCGGTTTTTTTCTCCTATTACCCAGAGCTTTTGAAAATACTTAGCTGAATTCTGGCTTGACGTATGCCTTTTCTTGCTTATAAAGCATACAAGAACTTGTTGCACTGCGCCATTGGAGCGAGAAATGTGGAGCTGAAGTGAGATCATATAAAAAACCCTTTATTTCATAAAGTAAAACATGTAAAATGATTTGAATTTTCAGTTAAATTAACATTTTTCCAGAGTCTGGAATCATGCGACATAATTTTGCCCTGGAGCGGTCAAAAATATTGACTGATTCTTTTTCTATTTTTGCTTTCTTTCTTCTCATTTTCTCTGTTTTAAGTTTTTTTAGCTTGTTATTTTTGTAATTCTTTATATTTTATATTTTTTAAAGTTAATTAACTTGATATTAGTCATCTTTGCATTAGTTAGCATAATGCTAATTATTTAAATGTTAATTAGCTAAACATAAGCGAAGTGGATAGGTCTATGTCTGTACTTTCTAAAGTGAAAAAAACCATCAATCCCATTCTATTGGCCCTGCTTTTAACTTTCTTCCTCTCCTGCGCCCTGGAACAGGACTCGGTCAATCGGGGCCCCATGCGCTCGGATCCCCAGGCCTCCCAGAGGGCGCTCCCCGGTGGGGGGCCAGCTCCGGGAGAAGAAGTGGTGTTTTCCCCGGAAAATCCCACGGACTTCAACGCCTATCACATGGAGAGGCTTCCCATCTATCCCCAGGCCCAGCTCCAACCCGCGGAGGGATTCCCGGGTACCGAGGGCTATGTCCAACCCCAGGCAGGCTCCGGATCTATTGATTTCCTTAGATCCCGCGAGCTCAACTGGCTCTTGGGTTTCATGGGGGTTCCCAGCCTTCCGGAGAAGGTCAGCGGAGAGGACTACGACTACAAGGCCTACAGGCCTCACTCCCTGGGCTCCAGGTTGAAACGCAACCCCGACGGTTCCTACGGTTCCCAGTCCTCCACGGTCATAGCCCCCCAGCTGGACTCCCTGGACACCAGGCTCATGGACATGGCGGTCTCAGCCGGCACCTCGGCCATCAGCGCCTGGACGGAAGGCTGGCTAGCCAGCCACGGTAACGCCAAGGTGAGCCTGGCTCTCTCCACCGACGGCTTCTTCTCCGGCTCCATCGACTACCTGAGCCCCATCTATGACAGCACCCGCACGGCGGTCTTCTCCCAGTTTGGTGTCAGGACCATGCCTGGAAAGCGCATCATAGGTAATCTTGGTCTGGGTCAGCGCGTCTTCTTCAATGAAAACACCATGGCGCTGGGCTACAACATCTTCCTGGACCAAGACTTCACCAGGGGCCACATACGTGGCGGAGCGGGCATGGAGTACTGGTGGGACTGGGTTAGGCTCTCGGCCAACTACTACAAACCCCTCTCCAGCTGGAGACCCTCCAAGGATCTAGACGGCTCCCTCTTCCAGGAGAGGCCGGCTGAGGGCTGGGACGCCAGGGTAACTGGCTATCTGCCCTTCTACCGCAATTTGGCCATCAACGCGGCCATGGAGGAGTGGTACGGCGACCATGTGGCAGCCGGTGGCTCCGTGTCCAAGCTCTCGCGCAATCCAAAGGTCTGGGAGTACGGCCTGGCCTGGACGCCCATACCCATCTTGACCATATCCGGCCAAAACCGCTCCTGGGACGGCAGGAACGAGGCCAGCGTTTTTCTGACCTTCAACTACCGTTTCGGTGTGCCTATAGATGAGCAGCTGCGCGCGTCCAATGTCCCGGAGGCCAGGAGCGTGGACGGTTCCAGGCACGATTTCGTGAACCGCCAGAACAACATGTACCTGGAGTACCGCGCCATACCCGGAAAGCACATAATCAAGATCATGAAATCACCCAACAGCGCCAAGCCTAATGTCTTGTTGGTGAAAATATATGACGCCTGGGGAAATCCCGTTAACGGGCAAGTGGTGGGTGTCGCGAGCTAAGGGAAAAGGCTTTTGCCGCGAAGCGGCAAAAGCCTATCTCATCCATCGGCCCATCTCCACTTAGTCTTTTACCTGAGTCCTTTCCAGGTGCCTTAATGATCTTGGCCCTATCCGCGCTTTTTCCCCAGGAAATGATAATAAAATCGCCAGATTCCCCTGAGCGCTCAGGGGAATTTTACATTTTTGGCCTTGTAAATCCGTCTCCTCGTAAAAATCCGTCTCCTACTAGAAAGATTATCGTAAATTCATCAAAAGTAAATTTCAGCGCCTTTCCATGTTTTTCCCTAAACGTGAATATTAGCTAATGGTTTTACACAACACTTGTTTTTAGCCCATACGCCAATTGAAGCTTAGTGATAAAGGCCCCAAAAGTATTTAGCGTTAGGACGCTCATGATTTGTAAATCGCTTAAAACCCGCAAACAAACACTCTCCGCGGCATATATCACGGCATTAATGTTGGTATTGTGTTTTGCCATAAGCTTTCTATCAATTTCAGATGCCTTGGCCCAAAGCGATGCCCCCAAGGTGCTCTCCATCATGGGAAAGGCCGAGATTAAATCCTCAGGCCGCTCAAGGGAGGCCAAGACAGGTGACTTGATACAACCTGGAGAAAGCGTGGAGCT
>JAITJT010000126.1 GCA_031278795.1 Deltaproteobacteria bacterium
AAACAGGAGCCGGTGACGGTTCTGACGGCCCCAAGACAGCGGATCTTCATACTTTCCTCAATTAGGATGCCTATTAGTTAAGGGTTATTATTTGTGTGTAATGAATGTGTAAAGAGAGCGATTCATTAGTTGTCACAAGCTCATAAGGCGTTTGTAAGGGAATACCTTATGTCAGTGTCGAAGGTGCAGGTGTACAAGCGTAATGCAAAATGGATAGAGCTAAATAGAAATTGAACAAGTGAAACAAAAGCATCATAAATATATGCGTTTGTTGTTTATGATAGAACGCACGCTGTGCTAAAACACTTCAAAAAGCTAAATATAATAAGACAATATCGAGTTCGTATATTTAATACCAAAGCTAGATTAACAATATTAGAAAAAACTTCTTGATTGGCTAATTTTATCGTTTTTACCTTTCTAAATGAAAACAAACAAAGAAAATACTAAACGACAATGATGATATTTCTAAGAAGTAAATATTTATAAAGCTTTATATATAAAGAGTTATGTTTTGGGTGAGCGTTCTTTGTCTTATATCATCAATCTTTTTAAAATTTTTAGGTTTTTAATTGTTATGCTTTATCGAAGACCACCAGGTTGTCCCGGTGGATTACCTCGTCCGAGTGACAATAACCAAGGGCCTCCAGGATCTCCTTACTGCCCCTTCCCATGATGGAGCTAAGCTCGTGGCTGGGATAATTAACCAAGCCCACGCCCAGCTCGACGGTTTCTTCGCCTTCCACTATGGTGACCGCGTCTCCCGCCAAAAACTGCCCCTCCAGGGCGGTTATGCCCTTGGGTAGAAGGCTCTTTCCTTGGTCCCTGATGGCCTCGGCCGCGCCCTTGTCCACCACCACCTTTCCCTTGGGCCTCGCTGCGAAGGCCAGCCAGTGCTTGCGGGAGCCCCTGGGCTTCTGGGAAGGCTTGAAGTAGGTCCCCAGGAGCTCGCCCTCCATTAGCCTGGGGAGGATGTCCCGGGTGAGGCCGTTGGCGATGAGGCTGGGCATGCCGCGCTCAGCCAGGCGGCCCGCGGCCCGCACCTTGGTGTACATGCCTCCGGTGCCCAAGGGGGAGCCTCCGTTGCGGCCGGCCTTGGCGAGTATGGAGGGGCTCACCTTCTCCACAAAACTAATGAGCTTGGCGTCAGGGTCTTCCCTGGGGTCAGACTCGTAGAGGCCGTCTTGGTCCGTTAAGTTTATGAAGATGTCCGCCTCAGAGAGGGAGGCGACCAAAGAGCCAAGGGTGTCGTTGTCCCCGAATTTCAGCTCGTCTAAGGCCACGGTGTCGTTCTCGTTTACAACCGGTATCACCTTCATCTCAAGTAAGGTGAACATGGTGTTCTTGGCGTGGATGAAGCGGTGCCTGTCAGCCAGGTCATCGGCCGTGAGTAAGATCTGGGCCACCCGGATGTCGTGGGTGGAGAGGGCCTTTTCCCAGGCGGTCATGAGGGAGACCTGACCCGCGGCGGCAAAGGCCTGCTTGTTTTTCAAAGTGAGGCTCTTGGAATTGTTTTTGAGTTTCTTCTGCCCCGCGGCCACCGCCCCGGAGGAGACCAAGACCACCTCCATCCCGCGCCTGCGGAGGAGATCCACCTGGCCGGACAGCGCCCTCAGACGATCCAGGGCCAAACCCTGGTCATTGCAGATAATCCGGCTGCCGGTCTTGATCACGACCCTCCGGATCCTTTTCGCATCGAAGCGACTGTCCATGAACACCTCTCAATTTTAGATAAGTGAGCGGAAAAAAGGTGGGAGTGTAAACTTTTGGGAATGCTTAATTTTTTCTGGCTTAGAATGGAAAACAAGCTGAAAGGGAGGAAAATCTTTTAAAAAAACCAAAAAAGTCTTTAGTTGCCTGAGCCGGCGCTTTGGGGAAGAGCGCCCTGGGCGGGAGTTCCAGCTGCGGGAGCTCCAGCCTCGGCGCTAGGCTGCGCCCCTCCAGGGAGCGTCAAGTTGTCGTTCTCCCAGACCATGAGCTCCGGCCTTCCCCTTAAGAAGGGATTGAGCCTCGCCAGAACATCCACTGTGGTGTTGTAATCTTTGGCTATCTGCGTCAAGGTGTCTCCCCTTTTCACCTTGTAGCTACCCTGCGCCTGGGGCTCGCGCGGAATTCCAGCGTCTGAGGCCGGGGCCGTAGTTCCGTCCTGGAGGGTAACAAGGTCCTCCTCCTTAGCCATCTGGGGATTGGCTAGGCGCTCCAACTTGTCCAAAACCCTGTCCTTCTCGCGGTAGACGTTATCCAGGGCCCTATTGAGGATGACCGCCTCGCTTTTCAAGCGGGACAGCTCCCCTTCCAGGGCCTCGGTCTCGTTGCGGAGACTTTGAAGTTCCTCATCTGAGACGGGGGAGCAGCCAAAAACAAGGAGGGTCAGAAACACTGATAAAAAGAGGGTGCGCAGCAAAAAGGGGACCTCACACGCTGAAAATAATCAATTGCGAGCTCTCCGCGGCCAAATCCTGCGGAAAGCGGCTTTCACACTCTCTGGAGCTTTGGGCAAAAGAATTTTTTGCTTCGGGGGGAGTCAAGCCTGATCTGTGAATTCTACAACATTTGGCTCCAAGAGTCCAGCATATTGATTACCATATATAGCATATATAAAAAAGGCATTCTATACATAGTAGCATAACTAGCTAAGAGAAATCAACGCTACGCGAAAGCCTAAAACGCCAAAATTAAAATGCTTTTTCCAAACAGCTTAAAATAAAACTTAGATTATATTTTTCCACAGGGGAAGTTTCTAAAAGCCTAAGAAAAACGCGGCTTCTTGCGCCTTTTGAAAAAGGAAAAGATGCCAAGAGCAAGAGCTGAGTCGGTAATGAAGCGACACAAAAGCCGGAGGCGTATAAGCCAAAGACAATCCAAAGGGGCTTGATTTTAGAAAGCTTAGAAAAGGAAGACGCTACGCTAAATAGCTTTGAAAGAAAATATCGCTACTCGCCTGAAATTTTAAATACGTTTAAGAGAAAATTATTTTTAGCTTTGTGGGATATAAGCCTATAATCAGTTATAAATTATCATATAAGAATAAAAAATTTTTTTGGGTGTTTTTATTTGCGAGTCCTCAAAAAAAATAAAGTCATATCAAAATAACAAGAGAAAAACAGTAGAAAAACCTCAAAAAAAATATTCCCAACAGCTCATGGGG
>JAITJT010000159.1 GCA_031278795.1 Deltaproteobacteria bacterium
GGCGCTGCCCCGGTGAGGCTGGTCCCTAGGATGAACTCCTTAACCTCAGAGAGATCGCTCTTCCTGAAGTCATCGGGCACGCCGGAGAGGGCCACCACGCCGTCGTGGATGAGGTTCACCCTATCGGCTATGGTGAGGGTGGCGGCTATGTCATGGCTTATGACCACCACGGTGGCCATGGTTCTTTTGCGGACCTCCAGGATGAGGGAGTCCACCTGGGAGCTAAGGATTGGATCTAAGCCTGTGGTGGGCTCGTCAAAGAAAAGTATCTTGGGCTCCATGATGAGGGCTCTCGCGATGGCCACCCGTTTCTTCTCCCCTGAGGAGAGCTCTGAGACCTTGGCGTCATAGCTATCCTTCATGCCCAGCTCATTTAAGAGATTAAGAGACCTCTCCTTGGCCTCCTTTGGCGCTAAGCTGCGGTGGAACCACACCGGAAAGGAAACGTTCTCACCTGCGGAGAGGGAATCAAAGAGCGCCCCATCTTGGAAGAGTAGGCCAATGGACTTGCGGAGCTTTTCCCTATCCTTTTTTTTGGCCTTAAAGAACTCCATGTCGCCGTACCAGACCTCTCCCGAGTCCGGTTCCATGAGGCCCGTGAGGTGCTTTAAAAGAACGCTCTTACCTCCTCCGCTCCTACCTATGATGAAGTTCACCTCACCCGGGTAGAGGACTAGATCCATGCCTCTTAACACATGGTTGTCTCCAAAGCTCTTGGTGAGCTTCTTCACAACTATGGAGGGCGAGGTGGAGAGGCTTGGGGATGCTTGGTCCTCTGTTTTGGAGGAGGCCTTGGGAGAGTCCGCCTTGTTAGAGCTAAGGTTTTCGTTGTTCCCTTTGGATTTCTGGCTCAATTTCTCACCCTAGGCTAGTACATGATGGCCGTCATGATGAAGTCCCCCACCAGGATGGAGACGTAACTCACCACCACGGCTATGGTGGTGGCCTTTCCCACGCCTTCCGCGCCTCCCTTGCAGAAATATCCGCTGTAGCAGCCCACGCTGGTAAGGATGAAGCCAAAGACAGCGCTCTTGATGAGGCCGTCAAAGACGTCATCCATGATGACAATCTCCTGGATACGCCCCGCGAACTGGCCCGGGTCCAGACCCTTGGCCATGGCCACGAAATATCCACCCACCACGCCCACGGCGTCGGCAATGGCGGTAAGTATGGGAAGCATGAAGATCCCCGCCAGGATCCTGGGGCTGATTAAGTACTTGACGGGCTCCGCCGCCATCACGGTCAGGGCGTCTATCTGCTCGGTCACCTTCATGGCCGCGAGCTCCGCGGCCATGGCTGAACCCACCCTACCGGTCACCATGAGGGCCGTTAAGACCGGCCCCAGCTCGCGGGTCATGGCCGTGGCCACCGTGGGCCCCACCATGCTCTCCGCTGAGAAACGCCTGAATCCGTAGATTATCTGGAGGGTGAAGACCCCGCCCGTAAATACCCCGGTGAGTATGACCACCAAAAGGGAGTCCATACCCACAAACTCCATCTGTTTGAAGATGGATCGGAGCCTCCAGGGTGGGAGCAGGCTATAGAAGAGGGCCTTGACTGAGAGTATGCTGTAGCGCCCCAGGTGAAAGACCGTGTCCAAGATCACGCGTCCCAGGGCGGCCAAAGGCCTGGCCAGGGTATTCACTTAAGATAATCTCCCATAAGACAAGTTTTCAAGGAAAGATTTTAAAAAACAATTATAGACATAAGTGGGGCATGGATAGCCGCGCGCGCTATGGCGCGCGGCCAAAAGCAAAAGCTTCTAAAAAAAATTCAAGGTAAATTTCTAAAGCTCTTCCTAAATTAGCTGATACGCGGCCTCCACAACAAACTAAAGTGAAAAGTGAATTTTACACTAAAACGCCGCTATGATCTGAATTAATACTAGATAAGGCAAATAAAAATATAAAAAGTTAACAAATCTGATAAGATGGAAAAAGTTGCTACATGCGAGTTTAGGGCTTATTTTCGGGCGGAAAGGCCCATTAACGGGCCACAAAGCTTCTGAACCACCCCTGGACGGTCCTTTGGACGGCCCTTTGGACGACCTTAGCTCTGGAAGTGTTTTGAGAAGAGTTCATCCCTCAGCTTGGGCCGTAGTTCCCCCATGCCGCAATGGATAGTGGTAAGCTTCAACCGGTATAGCCGGTATAGCTGCTTCAATCTAGTTTTAGGCTGCAGCTTAACAAATTTTTATCATAGAAATATAGCACATGCCACCAGATATTTACAGTGCCAATGCAAGAGCTCAGGGCCTAATTCACTTGAGGCCCGCCCTTATATATTCCATAATTCGATAAAGTTTTTCTTCAATAGCCCGCCTTGCCCTCTGGGCCCTCTGGGCCTTTTGGCCTTTTGGCCTTTTGGCCATCATACTTTTGTGAGCGTTTGTCAGCTAGATGAGCCCCTTATGGGCGCCCCCTGGAAGTTGCTTTGGGGCTTGAAAGCTTAGCTATTCTCTGTAGTCGCGCTCATTGTGGCTTGATCTGCTGGGTGTTTGGCACTATATTGAGAAAAATTTCCCAACTGGGGATAGAGGAATTTTTTAAAATTTAGGGAAACTTCACTTTCAGGACGCTTAGATGGAAGATCACTCTGTGGTCCTTTTGGCCATAAAAAATAACAAGCTGGCCCAGACGGTCATCTCCGCCTTAAACGATAGGGGGGCCGTGGCAGAGAGATCCCAGAACCTGGAGGAGGCGAAAGAGGCCTTCAAGGAAAAGGGCTTTTCAGCCCTCATCTTCGATTTAGACGAGCAGGGCACCAAGAGCGAAAAAAAGCTCCTCAAGCTTGTGGAGGATTTATCCTCCAGTCTGGAGACCCGGATCCTGGCCTTCGGGTCCAATCTAAGCCTAAAATTCGTGACCAACCTCTACCGGGCCGGGCTCTATGACTTCTTGGACCTACCCCCCGACCCCTTGGAGCTAAACCGCGCCCTCAATAAGCTCCTTAGCCAAAACACCACTGGTCCCAGAGCCCCGGAGAGGGCTATTTCCCCTAAAAAAACCCCAGAGGATAAGGGGAAGGAGAAGGATATGGACATGGGGGGTGTCACCCCATTGTCCCTGGCCCAGGCCTTCGCGGATCCCGCCCAAGGGAAAAAAAGCTTCAACATAGTGGGTGAGAGCGACAAGCTCAAGAAGCTCTTCCGGCTAATTGAGAAGGTCGCCAAGACCGATTCCACGGTCTTGGTGCAGGGGGAAAGTGGTACCGGAAAAGAGCTAATAGCGAGGGCCATCCACTACAGCTCACCTAGGAGGGACAAGCCCTTGGTGCCGGTCAACTGCGGGGCCATACCCGAGGAGCTCTTAGAGACCGAGCTCTTTGGGCACGAGAAGGGGGCCTTCACCTCGGCCTTGAAGGAGAGGGCCGGGCGCTTTGAGCTGGCCAATGGCGGCACCATCTTCCTAGACGAGATAGGGGACATGTCTCCCAAGCTGCAGGTGAAGCTCTTGAGGGTGCTCCAGGAGAGGGAGTTTGAGCGCATAGGAGGGGATAGAACCATAGAGGTGGACATCAGGGTCATAACCGCCACCCACGTGGATCTGGTGAAGGCCGTATCCGAGGGCCGCTTCCGGGAGGATCTCTACTACCGCCTAAACGTCATACCCGTAACCGTTCCTCCCCTAAGGGAGAGGAAAGAGGACATCCCCAAGCTGGTGGAGTTTTTCCTGGAAAGACACAAGAACCTAATAGAAGCTGGAGACAATCTTAGCTTGAGCCCCAAGGCCATGGAGCTCTTACTTTGCCACGACTGGCCAGGAAACATCAGGGAGCTTGAGAACCTGGTGGAGCGTATGGTGACCTTGGCCGAGGGGAATATTTTAACGGTTGAGGACCTTCCACCCAAGTTCAAGCTCTATGACCAAGATGACCAAGAGCAATCTGTAACTGCACCAAACTTTCTTATGAGAAGCGCCGCCAAAGATGGCATGGATCGTGAAGGATCAAATAAACGTGAGACTGACTCTTCGCAAATAGCTGATTCTGATAAAACAACTAAAGAAAGTAATGATGCAACTCATAGCTTAATTGGCGATAAAACTCACAACCTAAGTAATGATTTAACAGCTAAGGTAAATGAAGAATCGTCTAAAGCTATTCCAGATATAGATGAATCTCTTAGCTCTAAACGAGATAAGCAAAGTCTAGATATAGACTATGATAATAATACAGAGGTGGATAACGGCTCCCTCGGAGTAAAGGGCCTTGAGGGCGCCCTGGAGGCCATAATAGAGCCCCTCATCCACTTCCCCCAAGATGGGGTGGATCTAAACTCCCTAATCAGGGACTACGAGAGGGAGCTAATTAACAAGGCCATGGAGAAGGCCGGCGGGCTCAAGGTGGTGACCGCCAAGCTCCTCAATATAAACAGGACCACTCTCCAGGAAAAGTTGAAAAAACTGGAGAAAAACTAAAAATAATCCTTAAAAATCTATAAAAAGAGCTTGATCTGCGCCACCTGGTTTGTTGAAGGGTCCATTTTTGCCGATAATATATATGGATCTTTTTTTCCTTGGAGGACTTCCGCATGCAGCTATTATCCACACGAGCCCCACAAGCGTATGGATGGCAGAGTGCGGCTAGGGCCCAAGTTATAGCTTATTTCCGGCTACTTCTCCCGCTCTTGATACTTCTTCTTCTAATCTCCCCTATCTTACAAGTTAAAGCTTTAGCGCAGAGTGAGAATCAGCTAACAGGGATTGCCTTGGGTAAAAGCGGTGACTACTCCAGGTTGGTCTTCAATTTCAGCCAAAAGATAGACGACGTCCTGGTGAGGCGCGACGACGTGGATTCCCTCAAGATTGATTTCGGCCCGGCCGAGATGGCTGACAATCTTAATC
The DNA here is from genome assembly GCA_031278795.1 of Deltaproteobacteria bacterium. Next base: position 4,845 of record JAITJT010000159.1, read on the forward strand.
CGCCCTTTGACGACCTCATAAGCGCCGTTACTTTGGAAAAGGACGGCGATAGGCTAACCGCCCAGGTGACCATAGCTGAGAACCGCTTTGAGACTAGAAACTTTTTCTCGAGGGACAACTTCTCCCTGGTGGTGGACGTAAAGGCCCTGGATTCCGGTGATGATCCACTCGCTGACCTTGAAAAGACCGCGACCGGAGGCGATTTAACCTTAAAACCCCCCACCTTGGAGTACGCCGCCAAGGTGGCATCGTCATTTATAACCGGAACCCCGGTGCCAGGTAGCCCTGAGCGCATGCTCCGTGACGCTGCCGACCTCTTGGTGCTTGGAAAGCTGGAGCAGGGTAGGGATATTTTAGAAAAACTTAGCGCGGACTTTCCCCTCTACCCCAGGCGCGACCAGGTTCTCTTTCTCCTGGGCCAGGTCTACTACGCCCTGGGCCTTCCAGACAATTTCGCCAAATCCCAGGAGACCTTCCAGGCGGCCATTTCCGAGTATCCGGAGAGCTTCTCCGCCCCCTTCGGGTCCTTTATGCTAGGTGAGCTCAATAAGGAGATGGGCTACAACAACGAGGCCTCGGCCTTCTTTAAGATTGCGGCCCAGAGCTATCCGGACACCTTGTGGTATCCGGCATCGGTCCTTGGCGCAGCTGACGCTATGCTCGCCATGGGCCTAAACGAGGATGCCAGGAAAACCGTGGAGCCTCTAGTTAACCGCGACCCCCAGGACGGTTACTCCTTACTAGCTCTCTTAAGGCAAGGGACAGCTGACTACCAGGACACCCTCTACAGTCAGGCGACTGAGAAGTTTAGAGACGCCCTGGACAAGGACCCTTCCATCTATGAGCTCTACCCCAACATGCTCTATGAGCTGGGGGATAGCTACTCCTACCTAAACAGGCCAGATCTAACGGTTCTCTTTTTAGAGCACGCCCTAAACATAAACCCCGACCATCCCAAGGCTGATGTCATGCTCGCGCGCATTGGAAACGCCCTGCAGCAGCTGGAAAGACCGGATGAGGCCATATCTTACTTCAACATAGCCAAGGACCAATATCCTGACCGGGACGGAGGCCTAGTCTCCCAGATAAGACTAGCGGACATGGGGGCGCTCTCAGCCTTCTTTGAAGGGGATAGGGTATTCGATGCCCTGGAGCAGGGCTCCAGGCAGGCAACCGTCAAGATGTATGACGAGATAATAGATAAGAGCTCAGACTCACCTTTACTACAACTGGCCTACCTCAAGGCCGGCCAGGCCCAGGCAGCGGACGGTGAGAACTCAGAGGCTATTAAGCTCTTGAGGGAACTGGTGAATAAATATCCCAAAGGCGTCTTAGTGGACGAGGCCAAGCCCATACTTAGCCGGGCCGTGGTGAACGAGGCTGAGCAGCAGTATGACTTGGGCGAATATGAGAAGGTGGATGAGCTTAACCTGGATAACGCGGCCTATATAGAAGGCTCTGACAGGCTGCGCTTCTTTAGGATCTTGGGTGACTCTCTAGAAAAGCTTGGACGCTACGCGGACGCCTTGGAAGTTAGAGAGACAATTGAGCGGGAGTCACCTGAAAGAAGGCTAAACGACCAAAAAGACCTAATAAACGCTGCCCTTGCGGCTGGTAAACCCCTAGAAGCCTTGGAGCACATCAAGGCCACGGCCAGGGAGTTTCCAGAGGAAAACGACTGGCTCTACAATAAGCTCTATGAAACCATTCTGCTCATGTCCAAGCCCAGAGACCATGACGCCGTTAACAATCTCCTAAAAGTCTATAACGACCCGGT
>JAITJT010000200.1 GCA_031278795.1 Deltaproteobacteria bacterium
CTCTTGTCTATGATTCCGGAGAGGGCGATTACCTTGATGGGGGCCTGGGCGATGATGGCCGAGGTGGCGGGGACGCTCCCCACCCTAACTATGTCCACCTCACCCGCGGCCAAGGCATCGAGTGCCGGTGGGCCGCTTTCGAAGCTCCGCCACCTGACTGGCGTTCCAAAGGCCTCATCGAAGGATTTATCAATCTTACCCAGAATCCAGGGCCTGGGGCCGTTAAGATACCCAAAACGCACCTCACTGGGAAGCTCCTGGGCTGAGACAGTACCAGGTTCTATAAGAAAGCATAGAAGCGCGATCAAAAGCGTAAGACATTGTTTCATGGCCGTGTTCCTCGTGAAAGGGAGACTTTTTTTGGGAAGATTTGGCTACAAGGAGGCGGTGAGGGGGGATATTTGTTTGGTAAAACCCTTCCAAAAAGAGCTTAAAGGCTCTTTTTGGAAGGGTTAAGGCACCTACAACCCTAAGAAAAGGGCTTTTTTCTAAGCTTTGTACAATAAAAAAGCTGGGAAAACTTGATTCTTAGTTTCCCAGCCTTCAGTCGTCCTGATGAGCTCTATTTTAAGTTTTCTAAACTAGTGAACCAGAGTCTCAACACAATTGGAGCTTTAGGCTTTTCCGGGGAAGAAAAACAAAGCACAAGCGCCGTGGTGGGAAAGATCTGGCGAGAGCCCCTACTAAATTTAGCTAAAGGGCAAATGTTTAGGGAAAGGTCGATTTTATCCGTGGAAGGCTGAAGGTGTCGGAAGATAAGCCACGTCTTAGACGTGGTGGGGAAAGGGAAACGCTCACTCTGGCGGAAAAGGTGCCAGAGCTGCACTTTGGGGAGTATAGCCCCAAAGAGGCTCAAAATTCAAGATAAATCAATAAATATTGAAAAACTCCGAAATCATGTAAGCTGATAAAACAACATAGCTATAGTTAATAATATACAATTAGTTATTATTTTAAAGAAAGTTATTTATTGACAAAGTTTTAAAAAAATTGTTGACGTAAATCAGAATTTTATGTTATAATTAGCATAACATTGTTATTTTATTTTGATTGTTTTTTAGTTTTGTTGAATTTTGATTATGGAGGCGGCTGAAGATGAGCGGACCAGAGAAGATGACCAGGGAACGCGCCAAGGAACTGACCAAACAAATCATTATCGAACATGGTAAAAACGAATTCCTGAAAAACGGCTATTTAAACGTGTCCGTAAGATCCCTGGCCAAATCCGCCAGCCTGACGTCCGGGGCCATCTACACTCACTTCAAGGACAAGGCGGAGCTCTTCGAATGCCTGGTTAGACCCGCCCTGGAGGATTTCAAGGCCCTCCTCACTAAGATTCACGATGAGAGGATGCATCTCTTATCCCAAGGGAAGTCCCACCACAACCTGAATATAGGCCTGGACAAGCTTAAGCTCATCATGGAGTGCATCTACGAGCACTTCTCCGAGTTCAGGCTGCTCATGGTGGCATCCGCTGGTTCGGGCCAGGAGAATTTTCTCAAGACCCTCTCCGATTACTACTCGGAGCGCTCCGAAACCTTTCTCGCGGCCATCAAGAAGTCCGGCAAAGAGACCATACATGTGGAGCCCGAGCTCATCCGCATGCTCTCATACTCCTACTTCACCGCCATCTTTGAGGTGGTAAGGGACGACCTCCCCCGGGAGACGGCGGATGTCTTTATCGTTCCGCTCCACAAATTTTTCCAGTCGGGCTGGGACAACCTGGGGGGATAGCGAGCTGTAATTATGTAGATCTACTGTTAAAAATTGTCTTAAGCACCTAAAGATTGTTAAAACAAATTGAGAGGAGGCTCTACACCTCCAAAAAAAAGACCTCTCCAACACCTAAAAACCCTCCCCCCAAAAAACCATCTTAACCAGAGCGCTCACCTCAAAATAACTTGTTCCCGATTTAATCCCTGAAAACTCCCCTGAAAGCACTATCCATCCTGGCCATCCGGCCTTCCGTCTTTCAACCCTCACCTTCCTCCTTTTAGCTTCCACCTTCCGCTTCCAGCTCCCTCTTTACAGCTTCCCTCTTCCTATCTAGAGCTCCCACATTCCATCTTCCGCCTTCCAACAAACACCATCCATCATTCACCTTCCTTCCAAGCTCTTCTCTGGGGACCTGCGTTTAAGCCTTTATCTCAATTATTTCACTTAAGCTTTTCTCAAGAGGCTTCTTATAGCTTCTTAGCATAATCTTATTATTCTCTGAAACTATTCTTTTCTCTAGATTAGCGACAGCGGCTAAACAATGCATTATTTGCCAGGGTTCCAAGGCGCAAGGGCTAGAGGTAGATCATTTTCATTAGCTGATGTTGTTCATTTCATTGGCTGTTGTAGTCCATTTCATTGGCGAAGCTTGTCCATTTCATTGGCTGTTGTGGTCCATTTCCTTGGCTAAGGCTTTTCGTTTTCCTAGGAAGTGACTTTTATTTCCGTAAAGGAGCATATGGTGTAAAAATTTTCCAAAACCTTGGATAAAAGCCTTAGTCTGCTATAATCATTTTGGGTTTCAAGAGCCCTCTTTATCAGAACGCTACCAAATAAGGGAGGCATTATGTCCTATAGACCTGTTTGTTTGATTGTCCGTGACGGCTGGGGCCACCGGGACGAGACCTTCGGGAACTCCGTGGCAGCCGCCAAACCGCCTTACATCTACGGCCTGATGGAGAATAAGGACAACTGGACCCTTCTGGATGCCTCGGGGGAGCCCGTAGGGCTCCCCGATGGATACCAGGGTTCCAGTGAAGTTGGACACCTAAATATGGGTGCCGGAAGGATAGTCATCCAGGAGCTCAAGCGCATCGACGACGGGCTCAGGGACGGCTCATTCTTTGAGCTGCAGAACTGGAAGGATTTGATGGCGTTCTGGAAAAAGCACAGAGGCTCGCTCCACCTCATGGGTCTCCTGCAGAACGAGGGAGTGCACGCCCACCAGGAGCACCTCTTCAAGATCATGCGTAGGGCCAGGAAAGAGAATCCGGATCTGCCCATGGTTATACATCCCTTCCTGGACGGAAGGGACACTCCGCCAAGGTCCTCCCCGGAGTTCATAACCGATCTGGAGAAGGTCATGAAGGAGGTGGGGAACTCCACCATCGGCACCATGATGGGTCGCTACTACGCCATGGATAGGGGTAAGGATTGGGACTTAACCGATCTGGCCTACAAGGCCCTGGTGGACGGCGACTGCATTAGCTTCTCCGGATCACCCATAGATGCGGTCAAGCACTGCTGGGAAACTGAGAAGACCCCTGACGGCACCGACATGGTGGACGAGTACATCCCTCCCATGAAGACCGAGGGCTATCAGGGCTTCAAGGACGGCGACGCCGTCCTTCACTTCAACTACCGTCAGGACCGGGCCATTCAGCTCACCCAGGCCTTTGTGGAGGACAACTATCCCGGTAAAAGGGCCAGAAGACCCCACATAGACTATCTAGGCCTTACCCGCTACTACAACGAGTTCACCAAGTACTTACTTGGGCCCATGGGAGAAGACGGTGGAATGGAGATGCTCTTGGGAGAGGTTATCTCCAAGGCTGGCCTAAGGCAGCTCCGCATAGCCGAGACCCAGAAGTTTAGGCACGTGACCAGCTTCTTCAACGGCAAGTCCACCAAACCCTATCCCTTAGAGGATCAGGTGGAGGTACCCGGCCGCTTCGACCCGGCCACCTTCGCCATTCACCCGGAGATGGAGGCCTACATAGTTACTGATCTGCTCCTGGACAAGTACATCCCGGAGAAGTACTCCTTCATCGTCTTAAACTACGCCAACTGCGACATGGTTGGCCACACCGGCAACATGGAGGCCGCTACCAAGGCTGTAACCATAGTGGACGAGTGCATAAACAAGCTGGTAACCCGCCTCATAAAGGAGGGATACCAAGTCATTGTGACGGCCGACCACGGTAACGCCGACGAGATGATCGACCAGGCCACCGGCCTGGTCAAGACCAGCCACACCCTGGCCCCGGTGGAGTGCTTCTACATTGCCGAGAAACCCATCTTCAAGGTAATCCAGCGGAGGGGTAAGCTTGCCGATCTGGCGCCCACCATCCTGGATCTGATGGGTCTACCCACCCCACCGGAGATGACGGCTGAGACCTTGGTCACTCCCATCTGATAATTTGCTTCTTGATGGCCTTTTAAGCCTCAAGCCCCGCCCTGGGCAAAACCCAGGGTGGGGCTTTTGTCTTTCATGATAAAAGCTACCCCAAAAATTCCCCCTTGAGCCACCTAAGTTCCACTGGCTAGGCTAAACACAAGTACCGGTTGATTGTCTATAATCGATTGCCGATTTAAGCTATTCTTTCTTTTTTTTTCTCCTAATCAGCAATGGCTTGGGCTTGGCTTGGGCTTGGCTTGGCTTGGGCTGGACTTAAGATTACAAAAATCCAGGAAGGCGCTTTATAGAAGCTAAGATCTTTTTCCTCTTTTGAAGAAAGCTTAGGAAACTATCTCTCCCTGCGCCTAAGGCGCAGGGAGAGATAGCTAAAGCAATTTTACTCAAGGCTAAGGATGGGAAAAGGCTCAGTCTGTCATCAGGAATTCCTTGATCTTGGGGTAATCGTCCCGGATTTGCTCCACGCAGCCGTGCCAAAAGCTGAAGAGGTATTTTTCTGGTAAGGAAAGCTGTCCTAGGGTTCTTCTGATGTTCCTGAGGTAGAAGATAGTCTGGTACAGAGTACCCTGTCCCTCCAGGTCGTGGGCTATCTCTCCCATAATGTGCGATGACCAGTGGAGAACCTCGGGCTTTTTGGGGTGGGCTAGGCAGATGGAGAGGCAGTAGGCGCATCTCCTGTCCCTGACTCCCTCCATGTCCTGAATAACTTGTCTCTCCTGGTCCCGGTAACACATCAGCTGAGGGAATTTGTAGCGCTCGGAGTGCACTCCTGGCTCACCGTGGAGGGCGTAGACCACCAGGCCGTGGTCCTCGGCTATGCAGGGCCACTGGGTGTAGTCGGCGTAATGCCTGGCCTTGATGAAGGCGTTCTGGTAGAAGGTCTCTCCATCGCAAACGGGATCCATCACCCGGAAGGTGTGTAAGTCCCGCCGAGCCTCGAGGCTAACAAAGGAGATGTCGTTTTGGGAGATTAGGCCTATGGCGGATGCCAAGGCGGCCACCCTGCTCCGGTCGTAATCCCCCACCACCACCTTACACTTGAAGTCAGGAAGCACGAAAGGCACGCAGCTGGAGTGTTTCTTGAACCTGGAGGTATTCAAGGAAGGAAAGCTGTAGCGGTTGTGAAATAACTTATCTAGAAACTGTATCATTTTTGTCCTCAATGAAAATTAATAAAGCGGGTAAAGACGTATCCAAGAAAAATAAAATCAATCGTGAAAACTTTCACCCATTAAATAATAAACATGGAAGCTCTGGATGCAAGTCCTTTCCCTTGCATTTTGAGGACAAATATAAACGATAATTGGACCTTGGGCATGGTAGATGCCACGAGATTCTTTGTTAGGCTTGAAAAAAAATAAACATTGAAGCAAAGAGCGTATTATTTATGGCATATTTCTGGATTCATTCTTAAAAACCATGTGTAACTTGATATATACTTAAAAAATAAAAATATTCTTTGCGAAAAATATTTTTTTTAAACTATGACTTACGCCAAAGAGGCTTTAGCGCAAGTTTTTCTTTCTTTGCCCGGGGTTATCAAGTTTTCCAAAGTATTCCAAGGGTTTTTTCAACTTCTTGCAGATATCCCCAAGTATTCACAGCTTTTATTAGCTTCTTGCACTTATACCCAAGTATTCAAAGCATTTATCAGCTTCTTGCAGATAACCCCAAGTAATCACAGCTTCTTGCGGCTATCCCCAGCTTTTCCCAGCTTCTTGCAGCTATCTCCAAGTATCCACCAAGAACTCTAAGCTTTTTGCAGCTATCACCAAGTATCCCAAGCTTTTCCCAGCTTCTTGCAGATATCTCCAAGTATCGACCAAGAACTCTCAGCTTCTTGCAGCTATCACCAAGAATCCCCAAATATCTACCAAGAACTCTCAGCTTCTTGCATCTATCCCCAAATATCTCCAAAAACTCTCAGCTACTTTCAGCTATCTCCAAGTATCCCCAGCTTTTCCCAGCTTCTTGCAGCTATCAACAAGTATCCCCAACTTTTCCCAGTTTCTTGCAGCTATCTCCAAATATCCCCAGCTTTTCTCAGCTTCTTGCAGCTATCAACAAGTATCCACC
>JAITJT010000232.1 GCA_031278795.1 Deltaproteobacteria bacterium
AACGATTATAGGAAATCGCACTCAATCTGTCAATAAAGATTCGTAGTATTCATGTTATTTTAGATTAATCTTTTAAAATTTTTTTTGGTTTGATTATCTAAGATTAATCCTTCATTATCCTTAAATATCTGCATTTCCCGCAAAGTTTTATATTCACCTTTAGCATTCAATTTCTCGTTTGGCTCTCAAGCTATATTTCCTTTTTCATGATTTAAATTTTTCCTAAATAACATTTTAAAATATGGACCTTTTCCCCCATAATATCACACCCTCCCCTTCTGCGCCTGGGCCTAGATTAATCATGTGCGGCGATCTTTAGAGATTCTCACAACATTGGGAACACCAAAAATATGATTAACTTGAAAAGTTCCAGGCCGTAGAGCGCAAGTATCCTATACAGCCCATTTTCGTGAGCTACATAGGGGTAAGATGAATTGTTGAATGTTGTTGTTTAAGGTTTAAGTAAGGCTCGGCGGGTATTATGTGAAGCTGATGGGAAAAAGGGCGGAAATCAAATAATGCGGTTTTATTCCAGATGCTCCCTTTTTATAAAGTCATTGACAGCGTCCACAATGGTTTCATCACCCGCGTAAGTCGCGAAATTCATAATCTTGTGAGCCATCTTGGGATTGCTCTGTGTTCCAATGCCGTTTTGGTATAGTTCACCCAGGGCGTAGAGACCCAGGGGGTACCCCCTCTCGGCGGACTCGGTTATGTACTTGAAGGCCTGGGAGTTGTTCTTGTCGACACCTTTGCCGGAGAGATAGGAGAGTCCGAGTAGGAAAAAGGCCTGGGGATCGGGGTTAGCGCATTTTATGGCCTCCTGAAACCACTCCACTCCCTTTTCAAAGCTCTGGGGCACGCCTTCTCCCCTTTGGTAGGAAAGCCCCAAGGACTTCATGGCGAGAGAATTACCCAGATGCGCGGCCTTGCTCCACCAGGATGCTGCCTCCTCGTAGTTTTTACCTACCTCGGAGCCCTCATGAAAGAGGACGGCTAGGGCTAGACAGGCATCCGTGGACCCCTGATCCGCGGCCTTGAGGAACCAGTTGATGGCGGAAGTGCTATCCTTGGGGAGGAGCTCCCCCTTGAGGTGATGCTCAGCGAGTTTTAGCTGGGCGGCGCTATAGCCCCGCTCGGCGGCCTCAGTTAAACATTCTAAGCTCTTATCTAGATCGGCTTTCACCCCGATCCCTTCCCTTAAGCACTCGGAGAGGTAAAACAGTGCCTTGGTGTGTCCGGTATCGGCCGCCTTCTTGAACCAGTTGTAGGACTTAATCTGACTGTCTCCCTTTTCCAGCTCAAAGGGCGCCCTCAAAGAGGGTTCCAAAAGGGCGAGGATTGTGGAGAACTCATTGTAATACCTAAGGCCAAGCCTGAACTGCGCCTCCTGGTGGCCTAGATCGGCAGCTTGCTTGAGTAATGGTATGGCCTTACTATCTTTGAGGAAGACAGAGCTGTCCTCCTGGAGGGCGAGAGCCTGCTGGTATAGCTTTTCCGCCTTATCCAAGTCTCCTATGTTGGGGGGAGGCCCTTTAGTGATATCCATAGGTCAAATCTCCTAAAGCGCTATTTTTGAGTTCAAATGGGGAAAAAATCTCGCGCAACTCCAAAAAAATAGCTAAGAACGCGCCTTTAGAGCGGCGCAATCTAAATAAAGAAGGTGTTAATGATGATTTTAGTCAGATATTAAACAGAAAATGTCAAAAAAAGAAAAAAAATATGTTGAATTTTAAATATGCTTAAAATGAGAAAAAGATCTTAAAAAAAATCAGCTCTTGTCCTTGTAGAGAAGGGAACCAAAAAAGGTCACCGTGTTGGGGCCGTTTATGTATTTCAGGCCACATTCAGCTGCCAAGGCGGATACGTCCACGCAGTTGGCCTCAAGGGATCTAACTGCCTTGTCCGGATGCCTGCAGGGCTCATTTTCCTGGAAGGCGCAGACCTTGCAATATGGGCAGGGGCCGCAGCCTAAGAGTAAGACGGCTTTGGCATCTTTCGACTCCCTTTCATCTATGAGCCTGGGAATCAAATCGTCAACAATCTGAAGGGTTATCTTCTTAAAGGAGGCCCCGGCGGCCAGGGTGCCCTTCCAGTCCATGGAGTGCTCGAGCTCTCCTATGAACTGATAAACAATAGCCCGCTCAAAACTCTTAACCTCGCTTACCAAGGTGTCCACTTCCCCCACATGGGGAGGGCACATCCATTGTTTATTGAAGTGTCCGCAGTGGTTGGCCTCGCATAAGGATCTAAACTCTGGGTTGAAGCTGAAGTTACTAACACTAAGTGGTGCCAGGGCCGAAGGGTTTAAGGCCCTCATATAATCCATGAGGAAGAATTCATCAAAATCCGTCATGCCTTATCCAAAGATCCACACAAGTTAAGCTTATTTTCCGTCACAAATTTATGGTCTCATGTATGGTCCCGGCTACGTCGCAAAAGAGGGCCACGCCGTTTTTGAGGAAGAAGAAGCCGATGGTGTTCTCCGAGTCTCTGGGGTACATCTTCTCAACAGGCGGAAAGGCGTTCACCGCGGCATCGAAGATGTGTGGATCCACATCCACCGTGGCCTTCCCGGTGTAGCGGAGCCAGGTTCCGTCCGGGGCGGTGGTCGCGAGCTGCACGCTGGGATTTTCGACTATCTGGCGGTAGACCTGTTTTTTGGTGCCGCAGCCGAAATAAATCCTGCCCTGGTACTCAAAGGCGAGTCCCATGGGTCTCACGTTGGGCTCCTTGTCATGAAGGGAGGCTAGATAGAAAGGGCTGTTTTTATTCAAAAATTCCAATACTTTATTCATCAATTCACCTAAAATTTAGAGCGCATTTTTTGTGTAAAAAATTCTGTAGGGTTTTGATTTTTTAAAATGTATGTGTGAGTCAAAAACGGCCTTGATCAATTATATCAGAAAGAGGAGACCTTTGGCGCCAATTTTTTCAGAGCAAAAGAAATAAAGTATGATATTTTTGAATAAATATTAGACCATTATATCCAAAAAATTAAAATTTAGAATATTTGAAACTGATTCTTTTTGTGGATGTCAATCTCCTCTAGGGAGATCCCCCGGGAGAGGTCGTCTAGAGTTATCTTACGCATCTCCTGCTCTATGACCTCCGCTATGCGCCTGTAGGGGTCTTTCAAGACCTCTTGGATGCGTCTCCCTACCGGGCAGATCTGGGAGCTCCCCAGATGGACACAGTCGACAAAATCCTGAATGGACTCTGGATCCACGGCCTCCATTATGTCAAAGAGGCTAATGTCCTCAGGCGACCGGGAGAGCGCCGAGCCTCCGTTGGCGCCCCTTTGGACCTTCAAAATGCCGGCCTTCTTCATGGAGAGGGTTATCATCCTCACCACCACTGGATTGTGCCCCGTGCTCCTGGTGAGAAGCTTGCCCGTCACCCTTGTGGTATCAGAATAAAAGCGGGTAACTAAAAGAATATGAACCGCTAGGGAAATTTTTAAACTTAGTCGCATGAACTTCACTTCTAAAATAAAATATTCTTCTTAATGTTTAAATATTAAAAATTAATGTAATTTAATATAATAATTGACAACAAGATACAACAAACCGCAAGAAGCTAAGGGCTTCAGAAAATTATAGAGAGGGAGTGAAGGGAGTCAGTCAAGTAAAAAAACGTTTAACATAATTTTAAAAAAAAAGTAAGCCCTGGGGAAGAAAAAAGCGACAATTTTTCTTGCAGGCTTTATTTTTTTTATAATTTGCCTAAAAATTCCAGAATATGGTTGAAAAAAAATCGGCTCTCACCTAGAAATCACTAACAATAGGGGAATATCTAAATTTAGAAGCCCCAAAAAGCCCAAAACTAGTAAGGAAAAGTGAGGTGAAACATCTTGTTTTCCAGTATATCTGACAGCATAATATCCAATTTAACAAGCATATCATGCTTAAAATATTATAAATCGGCTAATTTTAACATTTATTTAATAAACTTCGCTAGTAGATGCTATAGGCTAAATTTAAATGCACTGTATAAGCCTCTGTGTTGATTCTCTAAGATATACTCCCCAGATACAGCAAAAAAAATTTAAGATTTACCAAAAAGAGGAGAGAAATACCCCAAAAAGCCCAATATTTAGCGAAACTAAAAAATTTGTTTTAGCGTTTAGATTAAGTTAGCGTAGTTTTTTATGTTTCACTTCTAGGGGTTTTCTTTCTTATGAGTGTTAAGCGCAACTGAGTAGGTTTTGCTTTGTGTTTTTTTGTAGAAGTTTTTGAAAAAAGAATCACGCGCGCTTGTTTTAATTAGTATGCGTAAAGCTTGAAAGCGTAAAACAATTTTCCAAAAGAGTTGATATTTTTAAGATAAAAGATCTTCCGCGAGCTTTATAAATCCAGCTTGTCTGTCCTGTTTGTCAAAGGCAATAAGGGCATATTTAATGTCGGCCTTGGATTTCAAACTGTTCAAGGGCGCCATCACGCTGCGGGTGAAAAAGAGGGTGTCTTCCAAAAAATTCAAATCCCCCTGGACCGGCTGGAAATAGACATAGGAATCCTTCACGGCCACAGGCATAAAAAGACCGAAATCAATGAGTTTTTTTAGGGTTCTTGAGGGAAACATGAAGTGGTTGAAGTTCTTGTTGAGAAAATGGATGTCCTCCGGTCTGTAGCCCTTCAGCCTGAAGCTCTCCACCACCACGTCCCTTTGGAGGGTGGGATCGTAGGCGCAGCAGCCTCCCTTTATGGGACGCTCCGGGTTGTTGGCGACTATCTCCATCATCATGCTGTAGCCCTCTTTACGCATGATGGTAGCGAGCCCCAGGGACTCAAAGTCCAACGCCCGGGTGAGGTAGTCTAGGTCTTCAATATTGTAGGAGACCAGATCCGAGTAGGCTTCCAGCTCAGTAAAATTTTCCTCTCTAGTTAGATATATTGGCTCACCACTCTCACTAAGCTTGAAGATCTGCCTCTCCATGGCCTTCTGCATGACCAGGGCCCCGTGGTTGTGGAGCCTCTCTGGGGATCCCGGGACATAGTCCCAAACGTCATTTAGCTTACCCAGCCCGGGAAAAGCCGCTTGAGTCATGAAGCGGAGCATGGTGAGCGGAAAGAGTGAGCTAAAATCCTTAAGTATTTGCGCAATTAAAGCGGGCATTGTCTCCTCGGCCGCAACAATAAGCATCTTTTGTCTCTCAAGGACAAGGTTTGGGTCAATACCCGCCTCGAGCGCTAGATTTCTTATCTCATAGACCAGCTGCAAAAGATGCCTGCGGCCAAGTTCCAGCGGAATGAGATCGAAAAGCTCTGGTCTTTCCCCACTCTCTTGGCAAATACTTAGGTATCTCTTCTTAAGCTGATCCGGGCTTATGAAAAACTTGGGCCCCATCATGAGCCTGGTGGCCTCTCCCGCAGCCGTATGCTCCCAATAGATCTCTCCGTTTAACACGGCCTCCTTTCCCAAGCTTTTGAGATCGTGGGGCACCGCCTCAAGCTTCTTGATGGTTTTGGGGCGCTCAAGCTCTATGAGCCCCGGGTAGATGTTGATGTTCTCGCACTCTCTCTCAACTTCCAAAACGTCCTTGTAGGCTGAGAGCTTCTCGTTCGCGAGCTCTTTTGCGGACTTTCGGTAAGATGAAATGCTTGAAAGATCCAGTTTTATCATTTTTAAACCAGGGGTGGGAGATGGAGCTTATGAGATTTTGTGAAGCTAAGATTCACCTAATTGACTTGGGAGGAAATATTTAGAGGTCTTACGCTAATTGACGGGCTAAATTTACGCACCAAATTTACATGCTTGTGAAGGGAAATTATAAGCTATTGGATAGTTTCATAAGTGGCGTAATTCTTAAATATAAGAAAACATCTCTAAGTAGATCTAACCTTAAACCTAGAGCTTAAAGTAAAGGCTTTAGGCGTATTGCTAAAAACGAAAACCTAGTTTAAACACACGCGAGATTAAACTCTTTTAGAAAGGATGTCCAATATTTAAGCGCTTTGGATTAATAGCTTTACGAGAGGGGTTTTGCTTGCGGATGAATCTTTCCCACCTTGAGCCCAAAGGCTCAAGGTGGAAAAGGTTAATACGTGATACTTTAGCTAAACTCTTCTAAAAAGAGGCGAAAGAC